>CAYFOB010000011.1:0-22800 GCA_964344525.1 uncultured Thiomargarita sp. | reverse complement strand
TGCCTAGCAAAAGTTTTTTTATATCACTACTCGTTGGGGACTGCCCTTGTCACCAAGCGCATCAATTTAATACCACACAAGCCGCCGTCGAAGCTTGCCTTCAATGCCACGCTGATGATCATAGTCGTGCTTATAAGGCATCTCCCCATTTCCGTTTATGGAAAGAAGAAATCAAAGGACAAGCAGCAAAAGGCACAAGCGTTTCCTGCGCCACTTGCCACTTGCCCAGAGAAGAAATAGAACAAGGAAAAATAAAACGGACAATAGTACAACACAACCAAAATCTAAACCTGCGCCCCAACCAAAAAATGATCAGGAGCGTGTGCATGAATTGCCACGGTTTAGCTTTTAGCCTTGATGCGTTGGTAGACGCTGAATTAGTACGCAATAATTTTTCAGAACGCCCGTCAATACATATTGAAAGCGTAGATATGGCATTGAAACGGTTGAAAATCAAAGAATAGAATTTTGAACTGTGATTTTTATGATTTATGTGATTAACTGATGTTACGCACTTTTGTTCCTTGTGAACGAGGTTGCGTAACATCAGTTGGTAGCGCCTCGGACAAGCCTATTGTAGCTTGACACATTTCTAACACTTTAAACGAGATGATTTTTATGAAGCAACTAAATCCAAAAAACACTTTTGAAATCCTGCTAGGTGTTGGAATCAGTGCCATTGTATTTGGGGCTGTTTGGATTGCGTTAGAATTTAGGTTCGCGCCAGAGCCACCAGGCTTACCACTTTCCATAGATACAGCAGCATCCACTGTGTTATCCGAGCCGATGACAGTACCACCATTTATGCTAACTGATCACCGCGGTAGTTCATTTACGGAAAATAACCTGCGTGGATACTGGACATTTCTTTTTTTTGGTTATACTTATTGTCCTGATATTTGCCCCATGACGCTTACTATCTTGAATCAAGTGGATAAGTTTTTGCAAGAGCAAAAAACATTGCAGCATCCCCAATTCATTTTCGTTTCCATTGATCCTAACCGAGACACTAGCAAAGGCTTAGCTGATTACGTGGCTTATTTCAATCCAACGTTTATAGGAGTGACCGGCTTGGATGAGCAATTACAAGCATTGACTCGCCCTTTAGGGATTTTCTACCAGCGTGCCACCGGGGCAAATTACCTTGTAGATCATAGTGCCACGATTTTGCTTGTTAACCCACAAGTTCAACTACAAGCTTTGATTTCGCCGCCCCATGATGCTGCTGCCATTGCGGATGATTATCAAAAAATTGTGAACGCGGTAGGACAACAGCAATAATTTTCTGATTCAAACAATGATAGCTGCAGCAACTAACTTGCCCTTAAGCCCTAAGATGTCATCAAAAAGTCTGATAATATGTTGATTTGGAAGGGTTTGGGGGCGTATTGAATAAACAAATCTAACGGCTTCATTAGGCATAAAACCATGTTGACAAAGAATGCCCATTGCCACAGCCGGTGAGCGTGAAACACCGGCGCCACAATGAACCAGCAATTTATCCTTAGATTGTAATCGTGCGGTGAATTTCAAAATTGCTTGGATTTGCCTGGATGTTGCTGCTTTTAAAAATGAGTCACTCGAAACCTGACTTGGGTCAACATCATCAAAATAAAAATAGCGTTGCACAGATTTACCATTTTTTTTATCAGGGGCTACAAAACGTGGGGAACGCAAACTGATAGTGTGTGTTGCCCATTCTTGTGATAACAACTGTGCCTCCAAAAGATCAGAGATTTTTAATTCAAACATGATAAGCTAATCCCTTAACAATTGTATCATTTTCTTCAATTTAATAGCCTGGGCATGTTCATAATGTCCAAAAGTGATGGCATCAACTGGTAATAAATGATTTTTACTTTTTCCACTATAAACGGCTTGTTGATGTAAACGACTCAAAATCGTTAAACTATATCCATGTGTGCCATTATTTGCTATTGTGATGTAACCCAATTTTTTCGATTTCATTTGAAAATGCTTGTCATAACGAGCATAATGGAGATTATAAGTACTCCAATAAAGCCAAATATCCCCATCAGAACGAATCACATAATGAACATTTCGAATATCAATTTGTTCACTTTTTTCTGGGTTTTCAGCATATCCTTCTGTCAATTCTTTGACCAACAAATCTGCGGTTTCATCTCGGATTTGCAATTCGGTAGTTTTAAGATCGTTAGAATCATCTCCACAGCCGAAAAGCAATAAGCCAGATAAACCAAGAATCAATAATATACGAATCAATTTCATAAGATGGCGTTTTAAAATTCTGATTCTGTGACGGTGCGCAGTATAACACAAAATACTATAAACATTACAATAAATCAAAAACATGAACCACCCACACCGTCGTATTGGTGAAATTTTGTTGGAACAACATATTATCACCAAAGATCAATTAAATATCGCTTTAACCGAACAGAAAAAAACACCTGAAAAATTGGGTAAAATTCTCACCAATTTAGGCTTTGTGTCAGAAGCGGTGGTACGCGATTTGATGAGCCAATCTTTAAGATTATCGCATGTTGATTTATCTAAAGTCGTGGCAAATCAAGAAGTACTCCGATTAGTCCCAAAAAATTTCGCTTACCGCCACACGTTGTTGCCTCTCAGTTTTGATAAAAGCACTCATACCCTGACAGTGGCAATGGCTGATGTTTTTAATGTGTTGGCAATTGATCAATTAGTCGCCACACTTGGGGGGAATATCCAAATTGAGCCAGTTTTAGCAGGAGAAGGAGAAATTGTTAATGCGATTGATAATTGGTATGGTTTTGAATTGTCTATAGATGGTATTTTGCACGAAATCGAAACCGGTGAAATTGATTATCAAAGTTTATCTATCAATCACGACGAATACAGCCAACCATTGGTGCGCTTGGTGGACGCCTTACTCTCTGATGCGGTGAAACGTGGTGCATCAGATATCCATTTTGAACCTGAAAAATGCTTTTTGCGAATCCGCTATCGCATTGATGGTGTGCTACAACAAATTCGCAGTTTGCACAAAAATTATTGGTCTGCTATTGTTGTGCGCCTGAAAGTGATGGCGGGTTTAAATATTGCTGACACTCGCATTCCGCAAGATGGGCGCATGTCTTTGAGCTTAGCGGGGCGGCCTGTTGATTTTCGCGTGTCGGTGCAACCAACCGTTTTTGGCGAAAATATTGTGTTGCGTATTCTTGATCGCCAAAAAGGCATTATGACGCTAGAGCAACTTGGACTGTTAGAGGACAATTTGACAACGTTAAAATTAATGATAGCCCGTCCAGAAGGCGTTATTTTAGTCACAGGCCCTACCGGCTGTGGTAAAACCACGACCTTGTATTCTTTGCTCCAGCATCTTAACACGGAAACGGTGAATATTATGACGCTTGAAGATCCTGTTGAGTATGTATTAGGGCAGGTGCGACAAACCGCAGTCAATCAAGCCGTCAAATTGGATTTTGCCAACGGCATTCGCTCAATCATGCGCCAGGACCCTGATATTATTTTGGTTGGTGAAATTCGTGATCAAGACACCGCCGAAATGGTTTTCCGTGCCGCGATGACAGGGCATCAAGTCTATTCCACTTTACATACCAACTCCGCCATCGGTGCCATACCGCGCCTATTAGATATTGGCGTTTTACCTGACATCATGGCAGAAAATACCATAGGCGTTGTTGGACAACGCTTAGTGCGTAAACTTTGCCCAGCTTGCAAGCAAACATTTTTGCCCAATGAGGAACAACAAATGCTGCTGGATTTATCATCAACAGACAAAATCACACTGTATCACGCAACAGGGTGCGATCAATGTGGACAACAGGGCTATAAAGGTCGTATCGCATTGATGGAAATTTTTCGCCTTGATGAATCCTTGCAAGCGCTTATCGCACAGCGTGTTGCCACGTATGAGATTAAAAAACAGGCCAAAAACAGGCGCACTCTTGCGCAAGATGGCATACGCCGTGTGCTTGATGGGATAACGAGTTTAGAAGAAGTCTCGCGGGTGGTGAATTTGCAATGAAAGGGCAGCATCAATTGTGGGCATGTACTGATGGCATCATCCTAAATTGTTAGCATGCACTTTTTGTGAGCAATCAAAACAATAATCACACAATTGACCTAAGTAATTTGGAATACATGACCAACCGGGCGGCAAATCGCCATCAATATATTGATGGCTCAAATACCCTTCATAGCGAACGTTTTTAAACTCAGTCACTTTACCACATTCTGAACAAACAAAAGTTGTACTAACCAAATGCTTTCTTGGCACTGGCTTGTCTTTTATTCGGCTTTTCAACCACGCCACAGCAAAAATAAATAAGCAGGCGATAAAGAACGGAATAATGACCAAGGCATCCCATAACATATTGTGCGCTTGATCGGTTGGCTTATTGCTTGCGCTTTGCGGTTGGGCACTGCGTGCGTCAGTTGCGCTTTTAGTGGGGGGGGATGAAATTTGAATTCTATCCCTATTGCGCTCTAAGGTTTTTGCGCCAATCCCCTTAATTTCCATCAACTGCTCCATCGATATGAAACCGCCTATTTTTTCACGGTATTCTACAATGCGTTGCGCTTTGACCGGACCAATGCCGGACAATTCATGCGCCATCTCCTGGGCTGTGGCTGTGTTAATATCTATTGCCAAGGTAGGATGCGATAGGGTAAGAAAAATTATGAGGAGCGCCAAACATTTCATTGGTATAATTAGACTAAAATTAAAATAAATTTTTTCCGGTGTGCAAGGTTTATTTGCATAACTATTGTTTACAAAAAAAGGTTTAGGTATTCTAATGCGTTTTTAGACTTTCCTATTTTACCGTTTTTTTAACCAATCAAATCACTTGATAAATTATGATTTTTTCCAAATTTACCAAGCCCAAATGGCAACATCATAATCCCGATGTTCGTCAATCAGCGGTCGAAAACTTAGATGATCTCACAATTTTAAACGATGTGGCACAACACGATGAAGCCGCAGAAGTGCGAAAATCAGCAGTATTAAAAATCAATGACTTAAAATCACTAGATCAGATAGCACAACATGACACAGATAGCGAGGTGCGAGAGTTCGCAGGGCAACGTTTTCAAAAATTGATATGTTGTCAAGACGACAATGACTCCAACTTGGAAACCAGTTTGACTTGGATCAATAATAGCAATGATGCTGAACAATTGGCGTATGTGGCGGTGCATGGATCACACATTAAATTGCGAAAAGCAGCCATCAATAAAATTGAACAGGAAGAGGTGTTGGGCAATATTGCTATTAATGACCCCATAAGTGAAGTTCGTCTTATCGCTCTTGAAAAACTGACCCAAAAGTCAATTCTAGAGCGGGTAGCAAAAGTGGCCCGCAATAGCGACAAACGGATCAGTCGGAGAGCGCGAGAAAAATTAGATCAGGTAATTGAAGAAATGGAGCGCCCAGCGCGAGTGCGTGCGGAATGTGAGACAATTTGTAGTAAATTGGAATCTTTGGAGCGTCGATTGAATTCTGAAATTTCATCTCAAGCGGTTTTCAACGAATCAAAGCCCTTGAAACATGCAGAATTCAAACGTTTGCAAGAACGTTGGCAAACAATTGCAACCGACGCTGATAGTGAATGTCAAAGTCGCTTTACCAAAGCACAGCAAGCTGTTCAAGCTGCCATTGAAAACTATCAACAAGCGCTTGATACCACACAAAAGCGCGAACAAGCACTTCTTCCATTACGTGCCGCCAAAAAAGAATTATGTGAACAAATGGAAGCCTTGTTAATAGACTTGGAAAAACGCCAAACTCTCTCTGGGCAGGAGGCAGAAGAATTTAATAAACATCTTAGTACGTTGCAAAGCCAGTGGGCAGAAAAACAGAACACCGATGATCCTGAAGAAGAGCAACAATGGCAAACCCGTTTTGAACAGGCTACCCAATCCGTACAAAAGCAGCTTAAAAAGTTGCAAGCTTCTTACAACATTGCAAATCAACTGGAAACCATTTGTGCCCAAGCTGATGCCTTACTTAATAAGACTACTAAGCTCAAAGCAGATGCCATAAAAGCGCTAAATGCGCGTTGGAAAAAAGCGTGGCAACAAGATGATTCGCTCTTTAGCGAATTAAAGAGCCGTTTTGAAAATACCTTGAATGCGCTACAAACGCGCTTACAGGATCAAAAAGAACAGTATGCACAAGCGACGCAAGAACTCAAACAGCTTTTGGAAAAGTTAGATGCTGTGTTGGAAGGTGGCGAATTAAAAACAGCAATTCCCTTAGAACAACAAGGTCGTGAGTTGTTGAAAAACATTGATAATTTTTCGACAACAACACAGAAGAAAACACTGGAACGGCGTTTACAAGCATGCACGGCAAAAATTAACGAGTTGCGAGGGTGGCAACGTTGGGGAAATAAACTTGAACGAGAAAAGTTATGCGAGCAAGTGGAAAACTTGCTTGAGACTGGTAATCCTGTCGAATTTTTTCGTCTGGTTGAACAAGCGCAAACCGCTTGGAAAAAACTCGGCGCAAGCGGGTATTCACGAGAACTCTGGGAACGCTTTAGTAAAGCTTGTAAAGCCGTCTATCAACGGTATCGTGAACAATTATGCCTAGAAATGGAAAGCTTGTCTGGACAGGTAGACGACAACCCAGAAGTCATCGCTAAAATGATTCGCCAAGCGCAAGCGACTTGGAAAGAGTTAGGTTCTCAAGGGCATTCCCAAGAAGTTTGGGAACGCTTTAATAATGCCTGCCAAACCGCTTATGAACCTTGCCGTGCTCACTTTAATCTGAAAGCCAAAGAGCGGCAAATCAATTTTTCAGAAAAAGAAGCTTTGTGTGAACGTTTGGAAGCCTTTGGCGAAGAAACGGATTGGGAAAATGCTGATTGGAAAGAAGTTTATCGTTTTGTTCGTGAACAGGATAAAGCATGGCGAAATATTGGGACCACTGATCGAAAACTCAGAAAAGGCATACAACGACGTTTTCAAACAGCGATGCAAGTTTTGGAAACCAAGTTGGATGAAGAACGTCAGAGTAACTATCGTTATCGTCTCAGTTTGATGAAGCAAGTTGAGCAAGTGGCAAACAAACTCTCTGAGTTTATAGAACAGCAAAAGGAAATTGACAAGGATATCCAAAAGCTCATTGAAACAAAAATCAATGAAGCCATTGACGAAGTTAAACAACTGCAAGAAGAATGGCAAGTAACTGTCCCTGGGAATCGCCGTGTAGAACGTGAATTTTGGAATGCCTTTCGTGGTTGGTGTGATGTGGTCTTTAATCACCGTAAAAAGCTACAAGACGCACATAAAAAGGAACTTCAAGGCTATCTGAAATCAAAAATCGTCTTGTGCGAACAGGTTGAGGCGTTGTCCAATTCAAAAGGTGATGCTATCAAACAAGCCCCTGCGAAAATCAAAACACTTAAGGAAGAGTGGAAGAAGATTAATATCGATTGGAATCATATGGGTAACATGCGTAAAAAAGTGAGAGCCACCGAGGCGGTGGAAGAACGCTTTGAAAAAGCCTGTCAACAAGTTGAAAGGCAATACCAAGCGCAACTTGCTGCCATACAACGTGAGCAAATGGAAAAACTCAAGCTCAAAGCCGCTTTTTGCGTTAAACTTGAAGCCCCAGAAACGCTCGCCCAATTTCAAGAAGAACCAGATTGGCTCTCCAAGGCACAAGCAGGTTGGACAACACTACCACAACTAGAATCTGTTGACTTAGAAGCTGCAATAGAACTGCGTTTTCAAGAGGCCTGTGCTGCCGCATCATCTGATTCTTCCAGCGTCAACGAACTCACCTTAAAAACCAAGGAAACGCTGTGCATTCGCATGGAAATATTAGCTGGTATAGAATCCCCACCCGAAGCCGCTCAAGCACGATTGGCTTATCAAGTGGCTCGTTTATCAGCAGCCATGAGCGGTGGAGAGAGAGAATCACGCGAACCGCAGCAGGAGGTCAATGAAATTGAACTGAGTTGGTATTTAACTGGCATTCCCCAGAGCGATAAAACGGCGAATTTAGAACAACGATTTAGTAAAGCCTGTGAAGCGTTTTATTCGCAAGTGGAAAAATAATGAATCTCTGTTGCTGATTTTTTTCACTGTCTGAATCGTAATTTGCAATTTGATAAATAGGAGTCCAAACTTTAGTTTGGAAGAGCCTGACCAAAGTTTGGACTCCTGCCAAAATATTTATCTGAAAAGCTATAGCAACAGCCCTTCAATTTTTTTTTCTTACATCGAATCATCCTACTATGCAATTTCAACTTATCAAACAATATCTGACAACATTACAAGCCTATCTGACAAAGCCATCAAACAGTGAAATCGCCTTGCAGCAAAGCAATGAAATTGGACAACAAGCAATTAACAATGGTTTTACCGTGCTAGAATTGTTGGAAGTTCACCAAGTTGCATTGGATACTCTTTTGCGCTCTTCTAAATCACGTGAAGAATATGAGGATATTCTTAACAAAAGCTGGGATTTTTTTAAGGAAAGCCTTGTTGCTTATGAAACGATTCATCGAGATTTTCAATATGTGAATGCGACACAGCAACGTTTGTATCAGATGTTAGATCAAACCGTTGTAGAACAAACGCAAGAATTACATGAGAGTGAAAAACAATATCGCTTGTTAGTAGAAACAATGAACGATGGTCTCGGTGTCATGAATGAAAACCATTTGTTCACTTATGTGAACAATAAATTTTGTGAAATGTTGGGGTATTCACGGGATGAGCTTATTAATCATACTGTTAATCATTTGTTTGATGCTTTTAATCTAAACCGAATGACAGAACAATTAGCCAAACATAACTATAATTTTGAGGTTGAATGGATAAAAAAAGATGGGCAAAAACTTTTTACAATTGTTTCACCTTCCACTATTTTTGATGCTGATAACAAAACGAACTTTGTTGTTGTTACTGACATTACAGAACGTAAACAGGCAGAGGCTGCGATAGAACAACTTAAGCGTCAAAACGAATTGATTTTGAACTCTGTAGGCGAAGGCATTTACGGACTTGATCACAATCGTATCACCATTTTTGTTAATCCTGCAGCATGCAATATGCTTGGATTTCAAGCTAACGAAATAATTGGCAAGCCTTTTCATGAAATCGTTTCTCGCACAACAGCTGATGGAAAAATTTATCCAATCGAAAAAGATCTTACTTCTAGTGTGCTTATGAATGGTATGACTTGCCATATTGACAATGAAGTTTTTTGGCGTAAAAATGGTACAAGTTTTCCAGTTGAGTGCACGAGTACCCCCATTCGAGATGAAAATGATCAAATAGTTGGAATCGTCGTCACATTTAGGGACATCACTGAGCGTTTACAGGCTAAAGAGGCGCTCATAAAAGAACGGACTTCACTTGCGCAACGAGTTGAAGAAAGAACGGCGGAACTGAGCCGCGCTAATGCTGATTTAGCCAGGGCGGTACGCCTGAAAGATGAATTTTTAGCCAGCATGAGCCATGAGCTGCGTACCCCTTTGAGCGCTATTTTAACCCGAGTTGAAATTTTACAGGAGCAAGTTTTTGGTGATCTAAACGAAAAACAATTGAGTTATGTAAACAATATTGAAACAAGTGGTCGTCACCTGCTTGGTTTGATTAATGATATTTTGGATTTGTCTAAAATTGAAGCTGGCAAAATGGAGTTACAACTAGAATCCGTTTTCGTTAAGGACGTTTGCCTAAGCAGCATGGGGTTTATCAAAGAATTGGCCTTAAAGAAAATGCTTAAAGTCTCTACCAATATTGATAAAAAAGTACATACAATTAAGGCGGATCAGCGACGGCTCAAACAAATTTTGATAAACTTATTGAATAATGCAGTTAAGTTCACCGATGAAAAGCAGACAATCGGTTTAGAAGTCATTGGTAATAAAAAACAAGAGGTGGTTCATTTTACAGTGTGGGATACTGGTATTGGTATTGCTGAGTCAGATATGAATAAACTGTTTCAATCCTTTGTTCAAGTCGATAGTAGCCTATCACGGCGTTATGAAGGGACTGGTTTAGGTTTGGCGCTGGTACGCCGATTGGCAGAGATGCACGGTGGTGGCGTGTCAGTAGAAAGCGAAGTGGGTAAAGGTAGCAGATTCACCGTTTCATTGCCTTGGCAAGATGATCAAGAGGAAATAGCTGTTGAAACGGATCACAAAGAAACCGTTTCGATTAAGCCAACCCGCTTAGCCCCTTTGATTTTGTTGGCAGAGGACAATGAGAGTAATATTCAGTCTATTTCAGATTATTTACAAATTAATAACTATCGAGTCATTGTCGCCCGTCATGGAAAAGAAGCGATTGAACGTGCCAAAGAAGAGTGTCCTGCTGTAATTCTCATGGATATTCAAATGCCCATCATGGATGGTTTAGAAGCGACTCAACATATCCGTGCTGATACAGCATTAGCAAACATACCCATTATTGCGCTAACAGCACTTGCTATGCCTGGTGATAAGGAACAATGTTTTGCTGCTGGAGTCAACGAATATTTGACTAAACCAGTCCATTTGAAAGGCTTGATCAAATTGATTGAAAAGCAATTGTCTGATGTTTATTTATAGCATTTACTCTCTGGGTAATATATAATCCACTACTTTTCTTATAATTTGCGGTTATACATATGAAAAATATTCGCATCAAAGCTCTATTGATTTTGCTCCTTGGAATAATGGCAGGATGCAGTTCTATTCCTGAAAAAATCAACCAACTTGAACAAAAGGTTATTGCCCTTTATCAGGCTGGAAAAAATGACGAGGCTCTCAAAGCCTTGGATGAAATTTTTGCGCTTGACCAAAAAAATGTGAATGCTTGGAAACTCAAAGGTGATATTTTGGGTGCGCAAGGAAAATTTGAAGAAGCGTTGATAGCTTATGATAAAGCGCTGGCTATTGAACCTGAAAACCCAGCCGTTCTTGAGGGTAAACAAGCACTCATTTCCAACCGAAAAAAAGCCTTTTTCAAAGAAGGAGAGGCTTTTAAGGCGGCAGGCAAGTTGGAACAAGCGGCGGCGGCTTATAATAAGGCACGACCCTATCCACCCGCCTTAAAGGCGCTTTCTGAGATCAAAAAACGATTTTTGAAAAAAGGAAATCGTCTTCATAAATCCGGTGCGCTTCAAAAAGCAATCTCTGCTTATGATGAGGCGTTGAAGATTGATCCCAATTATCAAGCCGCGCTTCAAGCTAAAGAAGTTGTGGTTTCTAAGTTAAAAAAGCAGTTTTATCAAAAAGGGAATCGACTGGAAAACGCTGGACAATTGCAAGCGGCTATTGCGGCTTATGAGGAGGCTTTGCAAGTTGATCCAGGGTATCAAGCAGCTGATCAGAGTAAGAAAAGGGCGCTTCATAAATTAGAACAACGATTTTTTGAAGAAGGCATATCTTTTGGGAAAATGGGTAATCACGAAGCCGCATTAAGCGCTTTTGATAAAGCCTTAGAAATCAATCCCAAAAATGGGGATATTTGGTACAACAAAGGAGTTATTCTTGGTAAACTTGGTAACACGATAGCAGAAATCGCCGCTTATGAGAAAGCGGTCAAATTTAATCCAAAACATGTGGAAGCCTGGCTCAACAAAGGATTTCTTCACCAAAAATATGGTGACTATCAAGCCGCCCTGGTTGCTTACGACAAAGTGTTAGAAATTAATCCAACAGATATAGAGACTTTGTCTAACAAAGGCGCTATTTTGGAAACTATTAAAAACTACCAAGCCGTTTTAGCCGTTTATGATCAAATTTTGGCACTGAATCCCAATTCAGTTGAAGCATGGAACAACAAAGGCGTTGCTTATGTTAATCTGGGCAACTACCCAGCGGCTTTAGATGCTTATGACAAAGCCTTAGCAATTAATCCAACGTCCATTGATGTTTGGATGAACAAAGCAAGTGCGTTTGAAACTTCAGATGACTACCAATCCGCTTTAGAGGTTTACAACATTGTTTTGTCAATTAATCCAATATTAGCCGATGCGTGGGCGAAAAAAGGCGTGGTTCTTATGCACCTTAAAGACTACAAAGCCGCTAAAAGCGCTTTGACGAAAGCGCTTGAAATTGATCCAAATCATGCAAATGCCAGAAAAAATCAGGAAATTGTCATAAAAAGGCTTAGAGGATGGTAAAGTGACGCTTTGCTATTTTTTTTGTTTTTTTTTATGGCAGCACACCCCCTATTTCCCCGTTTAGATGCATTGTTGTGGTTAATGGCGACCTTAGTATTAGTCGTTTTGCCACATGTTTCTCATATGGTGAGGTGGATTCCGCCCATTTTTGTTGCGCTGCTGCTATGGCGTTATTTGATAACACGATATCAAAAACCTTTACCTTCTCATTGGGTGCTTTTAGCTATCGCATTGCTTGTTTTTGTTGGGCTTTCTTTTAGTTATGGTGTTCGTTTTGGGCGCAATGCGTATGTTGCGTTGTTGGTCGTATTGTGTGGCATCAAACTGTTAGAAATGAATAGCCGGCGGGATGCCTTATTACTGTGCTTTTTAAGCTATTTTCTCATCATTACCAATTTTCTCTATTCACAATCCATTCCACTGGCATTATATATGGGAATTGTCATGTTAGTGGCGACAGCGACGCTCATCAGTTTAAATGAAAATAGCTTGTCAACACGCCAACGCCTGCGCTTATCAAGCACTTTGTTGATGCAAGCGTTACCGGTGATGTTAGTTTTATTTGTTTTATTCCCCCGAGTGGTTGGACCATTTTGGAAATGGCCTATTGATGCACATGGTGGTGTTTCCGGTTTAGGCGATAGTATGTTGTTGGGTGACATCAGCGAATTAAGCCTCTCTAATGAAGTGGCTTTTCGCGTCAAATTTGATGGTGAAATCGCGCCCCAGGCGCAACGCTACTGGCGAGGGCCTGTGTTATGGCGATCTGATGGGCGCAATTGGAAAGCCAGCACTCATCGTAATATTAGCCAAGTTAATATTCACCCCAGTGGTCAAGCATTTGATTATACCGTGACTTTGGAGGCGCATAATAAGCGGTGGTTGTTTGCCTTAGATTTGCCCATTAAAGCACCGCCCCAAGCTTACATGAGCCCAAATTATCAAATATTGAGCAATTTTCCTGTGCGACAACGAATGCGCTATCAATTGCGTTCTTACATTGATTATCGTGCTGATATACTGACATACCAACAAAAACGTTTGGCTTTGCAATTGCCAGAGAGATTTCATCCACGCGCCCGTGCGTTGGCGGCACAGTGGCAACAAGAAAATTCCCAGCCAGAGGCGATTGTGCAACGTGCTTTGCAACATTTTAATCAAGAGCCATTTGCATACACATATACGCCTGACTTGTTACAAGATGATCCAGTTGATGAATTTTTGTTTGAAACTCGCAATGGATTTTGCGAACATTACGCTGCTGCCTTTACCGTTTTAATGCGAGCGGCTGGTATTCCTGCGCGAATAGTCACCGGTTATTTGGGGGGCGATGTCAATCCTATCGGTGATTATTTGATTGTGCGCCAACGCGATGCCCATGCATGGAGCGAAGTTTGGTTGCCAAAAAAAGGGTGGGTGCGGGTTGATCCAACAGGATATGTTGCACCGGAGCGCGTAGAGCAAGGTATTGAGAGTGCTTTACCCAGTGAATTTAATCCTCTAGCTTTAAACCAGGCGTCTCCTCTGGTCAAAATTTGGCGACAATTACGTTATGCTTGGGATGCTATTAATAATAATTGGAATCAAGAAATTATTGGATATAGTGCAATGCGCCAACAAGCTTTGTTAAAGCGCTTGGGATTAGGTCATATTAATTGGTTTGGCATGACGATGTTGCTTGTGGGCATTATAGCAAGTTTCTTGTTGGGATATGCGGTTTGGATGTTTTTACGCCACGAGCGGGTTGATCCGGCGCAAAAAATTTATCTGCGCTTTTGCAAAAAATTGGCACTGCACGGTTTGCATCGCTTGCCTCACGAGGGACCTTTGACATTTGCCGCCCGTATCAGTGCCGCGCGTCCTGATTTAGCTGTTCCCATTCAACGAATTGTTGAACTTTACGTGCAGACTCGCTATCGTAGTCAATTTCAAACACTACCACAATTACGTTTGGCGGTGCGGTATTTTCGCCCTTAATTGCGAAACATGCAAAGCGGCGCTTTGCATGTTGTTAAAAAATTTATTAATAGATTAAAAAAAATGATGATATTTTGGTAAATAATATATTAGTATACGCTTATATTATTTTTTTCATAAGACTTGTCCCTAAATAATTTTGAACTGTGATTTTTATGATTTATGTGATTGATTTGAGGAAAAAAATCCGGATTAGCCCCCTCATAATAATCAGATCAATCACATAAATCACAGTTCAAATTATTTAGGGACAAGTTTATAAATCTTTTTCAATTTTTGAGGAGAAAATTGATGTCAGTCATACATCCGATTGTCGCCATCACCGGTTCATCTGGGGCAGGAACAACCACCGTCAAAAAAGCCTTTGAGGATATTTTTCGCCGCGGCGGATATAAAGCTGCGGTTGTTGAGGGTGATAGTTTCCATCGCTACGATCGTGTCGAAATGAAAAAAGCGGTTGATGAAGCCAGTCGAAAAGGTCAGAATCTCAGTCACTTTGGCCCAGAAGCTAATCTCTTTGATAAACTCGAAGAGCTATTTCACCGATACTCAGAAACGGGCAAAGGAAAAATTCGTAAATATTTGCACAACGAGGAAGAAGCGCAGCCTTATAGCCAGAACCCGGGTACTTTTACCCCATGGGAAGACCTGTCGTCTGATACGGATTTGTTATTTTATGAAGGATTACATGGGGGAGTTGTCACCCCTGAAGCCAATGTGGCGCAATGGGTAGATTTATTAGTTGGTGTGGTGCCTAGCGTTAATTTGGAATGGATACAAAAAATCAGCCGCGATGTCCAAGAACGTGGCTACTCCCCTGAGGCGGTGACTCACACCATTTTGCGGCGTATGCCTGATTACGTGCAATACATTACGCCACAATTTACCCATAGCCATATTAACTTTCAACGGGTGCCTTTGGTGGACACATCTAATCCCTTTATTGCGCGGGACATTCCTACACTTGATGAAAGTTTGGTGGTGATTCGCTTTAATAAATATCGTGACCAGGATTATACCTATTTGTTATCGATGATTCACGATTCTTTTATGTCGCGTCCTAATACTTTGGTGGTTCCTGGTGGGAAAATGGGTTTTGCAATGCAAATCATTTTTAGACCCATTATTAAGACAATGATGGAAAAACGCCGCAAAGTTTTGGACTTATAACCCCCCAAGAGGATTTAGGAGTCCAAAATTGGTAGCCCAAAATAAATTTTGGACTCCTTTTTATTTGATATGATTATTGATCCAGGATGCCGCTCATTAGGAAAAAAGGCATATTGATAATCAAATCGCCCAATAACCCATTTTCCTTGCTGCTCAACAAGCGAAATAATAGCGGTGAATTGACCCCCTTGAAAACTCGCATGTACCTTGTAGCGCGCATTGACAGACCACAACGATGTGGTTGAACGAAATACACCGCCTTGAGCGCCATGGTAATTTAATAATTTCCCCAATTGTGTAAAAACTGAATTAATCTTATCTAACTGCTCAATTGTCAAATTTTGTTGCAACTCATCGCTAGCATGAATCAAAAATTCACTATTATTCCAATCTGCAAACAAACCTAGCATTGTTGTATTGACAAATATTTGCGTCTTTCTATTTATCTGCTGCAGGGTGAATGTGCCGTATATAACCCCAATACTGATGGACAGAATGATCAAACCGCTTAGAATGGTAAAGAGACTATTTAAGCGCATAATTAATTTTTTTCAATCAAAAAATGTTTAATAGGTCAGTCAAATGGATAATAAAATTGGTAGGCACTGCTTTGTAAGTGGACGTGTTCAAGGAGTCGCCTTTCGTTATTATACTTATCAGGAAGCGCAACGTTTAGGGATATCGGGATGGGTACGTAATTTGGCAGATGGGCGCGTTGAAGTTTTAGCCTACGGTACTCCCGATGCTGTAGAAAAATTATGTGCTTGGCTGCATGAAGGTCCCTCTTTGGCATACGTTACAGATGTTCAATGTCAAACCATGACTGCTCCAAATGTGCCGGTCGGTTTTGAGATTAGTTAAACTTCCCCCATAGCGCAAGGCGGCCGCTTTGCGCGGTTAGACATTAATAATATTGACACAAAAAAATAATTAATAATAACAGCCACGGTGTCCAACTTTGTAGCAAATAAACATGGAAAAAAGTCCTAGAGAGCTAGCCGAAATTGTTGAAAACACAATGTGCGAATTTAATTTAGCAATGAAACGGCGAGAGGCTTTAATTATTAGAATTGGTGATCAAACCACTCAAATTATCCGATTTAGTATGATTGGTTTGTCCCTGTTAACCCTCGTTGTGTTTGCCCTAATAACCATATTATTATCAGATATGGGGAGCATAACTGAACGCTTGGATGAAGTAACAGGCTATATGCAACAAATCAATCAAAACATCATGCTTGTGGCAGAAAATATGCAGGATGTCAAAGAATCAGTCGTCTTAGTAAAAAACTCGATAGGGCAATTGGATGAACATATCAAAGTGATGCCGCTTATGAACGCTTCTGTCAACAAAATCAGCGAGGAGATGTTTCAAATAAACAACAATATCAATCAGATAAACACTAACATCATTTCACTTAACAATAATGTAGACTTGATGAGAGTCAATATAGCAGTAATGAGCCAACAAGTCACAGGATTGAACAATCACCTTGGCGTTATGGGATACAATGTTGATAGAATGGCAGCACCAGTCAAACTTTTTCCGTTTCCTTAATTTCAATCAGACAGAGACATTTACAACAGGAGATCACACACTCTATGTATAATTTTAGCATAAAACTGAATGATAGCTTCGACATTGCCATCAAACGAGTTACTGAAGCGTTACAAGAAGAAAAACTTGGTATTTTAAATGAAATTGATGTTGACAGCGTTCTCAAAAAGAAGCTTGACATAGACATGCCTCATTACCGCATTTTGCATGCCTGTGGACCCTCTTACGCTAATCGTTTAATTAGCCATGAGCCAGATATTGGTGTGCTGTTGCCATGCAATGTGTTAGTCCGTGAAGAAAGCGATGGAACAACAAGCGTTGTTTTTTTGGATCCCGCAACCGTATTTGGATTAACACAAAATCCCGAAATCACCCCAATTGCTGAGGAAGCCAAGGCGCAATTAATGCGTGTGCGTGATGCCTTAGAAAGTTAAGTCTAGCAATATTGTTTTTAAAACAGCGGTAGAAACGGGAAAGGGTGATACGGGTTTAATCACTATTTCGCGCAAAGCGGCGGCGAAGCACTCCAAAAAATTCAAAAATTTTCAGTACTTAACTGATGTTACGCACAGAACTTCCAAGCCTTAAAATTTATTATAAGGTTGATGGTGAATGCGTAACATCAGATTTTATGATTTCATCAAATCAAGAAACTGATCAAACAAAGGCGCGACATCATGTGGCCCCGGGCTGGCTTCGGGATGACCTTGAAAACTAAAAGCGGGTTTATCGGTGCGTCGTATGCCTTGCAAAGAGCCATCAAACAAGGAACGGTGGGTGGCTTGCAAGGTTGCTGGTAAACTGGCCTCATCAATGGCAAATCCATGATTTTGACTTGTAATCACCACGCGCCCAGTGTCTAACTCTTGGACGGGATGATTGGCGCCGTGGTGACCAAATTTCATTTTAACCGTTTGAGCACCGCTGGCTAATCCCAATAATTGATGCCCTAAACAAATACCAAAAACTGGTATCTCTGCCTCAACAATTTCCGATATTGCTTCAATAGCATAGTCACATGGTTCAGGATCACCAGGACCATTAGACAAAAAGATGCCGTGCGGTTTTTGTTTAAGCACCTCACTCGCCGGCGTTTGCGCTGGCACCACCGTCACACGACAGCCCCGCTCAACCAGCAATCGCAAAATATTATGTTTAACACCAAAATCGTAGGCTATCACATGCCGTTGCCCAGTGGATGGTGCAACGGTTTTGGCATCCAGAGACCATACCCCCTTTTCCCACACGTAAGGTTGCGCCGTAGACACCTCTTTTGCTAAATCCATGCCTTGTAAGCCGGGAAAATCTTTAGCCGCTTGAATAGCCGCCTCACTATCAATATTTTCACCCGCCACTAAGCACCCATTTTGCGCCCCCTTTTCACGCAATATCCGTGTCAAACGCCGGGTATCAATACCTGCAATACTGACGACTTGATGCCTCGCTAAATAGGCATCAAGAGGTTCTTCCAACAATGGCAAATCACGAATCACTAAACCAGCCATAAAAATGCGCCGTGATTCTTCATCCTCAGCATTTGTTCCCACATTACCAATATGAGGATAAGTTAAAGTGACAATTTGCTGACAATAAGATGGATCAGTCAAAATTTCTTGATAACCAGTCATCGCCGTATTAAAAACCACCTCACCAACTCGTTGACCCGCAATACCAATTGACTTACCACGAAATAAACTGCCATCTGCCAGCGCTAACAAAGCTGCATGTCTCAAAATTGTCTCCTAAGAAAACCGCTGAAAAATCAAACAAGCATTCGTACCGCCAAAACCAAAGCTATTAGACATCACCGTGTTAAGTGTCACATTTTCTTGGGTTTCACGCACAATGGGCATATCAGCTGCAACAGGCTCAATTTCAGTAATATGGGCAGAGGCACTGATAAAATCCTCTTCCATCATTAACAAACTATAAATAGCTTCGTTGACACCCGCTGCCCCTAAAGCATGTCCTGTCAATGATTTAGTGGCACTGATAGGCGGAATTTTATCTTTAAAAACTTGCTTAATTGCTTCTAATTCACGTAAATCACCAATGGGTGTACTCGTACCATGGGCGTTAATATAATCAACCTGTGTTGAAACGGTTTCTAAAGCTTGCTGCATACATCGTACCGCGCCTTCTCCTGAAGGTTGTACCATATCAAAACCATCTGAATTTGCACAGTAACCAACAACTTCAGCATAAATTTTGGCTCCACGCGCTCGTGCATGCTCCAATTCTTCTAAAATCACGATCCCACCACCCCCTGAAATCACAAACCCATCGCGGGTAACATCATAAGGACGTGAGGCGGTTTCTGGCGTCTCATTATGTTTAGAAGATAACGCACCCATTGCATCAAATAGCAATGTCATGCACCAATGCACTTCTTCACCACCACCCGCAAAAATCATATCTTGTTTGCCCAACAAAATTTGTTCATAAGCATTACCAATGCAATGGGCGCTGGTGGAACAAGCAGAACTGATAGAATAATTGATCCCTTTGATTTTAAAAGCGGTTGCTAAACACGCAGAAGTAGTGCTTCCCATAGTGCGGGGAACCATAAAAGGACCCACTTTGCGTAATCCTTTGCTACGCAATATATCTGCTGCTAATACCTGATTGGCTGGGGATGCACCACCAGAGCCTATGATTAAACCAGTACGTGGATTAGAAATATCGTTGTCTGACAAGTTAGCATCAGCAATCGCTTCGCGCATGGCTAAATAGCTAAATGCCGCGGCATCACCCATAAAGCGTTTTAGTTTTTTTCCAATTAAATCATCCAGATCAAGATGGATGGCACCATGCACATGGGTGCGAAAGCCAAGATCAGCATACTCCTGATGAAATTCAATGCCTGAACGTCCTTGATGCAGGGATTCTAAGACTTCTTGCTTGCTATTGCCAATACTACACACAATACCAAGCCCTGTGATCACAACACGTTTCACTGCATTACCCTCTTAAAATTTTTCGGTAGAAGTAAACAAACCAACACGTAAACCTTTGGCAAAATAAATTTCCTGTCCATCGATTTCCATCACGGCATCAGCAATGCCCATAACCAGTTTTCGCATAATAACTCTTTTCATATCAATACGATAAGCCACAAGCTTATTCTTAGGAGTCACTTGTCCAGTAAATTTAACTTCACCTGTACCAAGCGCTCGCCCTCGCCCCAGGCCACCTCGCCAGGCTAAGAAAAAACCAATCAATTGCCACATCGCATCCAAACCCAAACAACCAGGCATTACTGGATCACCTGGAAAATGGCAATCAAAAAACCAAAGATCAGGACGTATATCCAATTCAGCAATAATATGACCTTTATTCGCGCTACCACCATCATCAGTGATACTCACAATGCGATCAAACATCAACATAGGTGGCATAGGTAATTGCGCATTACCTGGACCAAACATTTCGCCACGACCACATTGAAGTAATTCTTCAAAGGTATAGCTGTTTTTTTGCATAAGAAAGATTTCCTAGGAGGAAAAAAATGGGTGTAAAATAACACCATGAGCTAAAAGTACCTAAAGGGCACTAAAAAATATCATTGAGCCTAACCAGCTTTACCATCCACCCTTGGTAACAAAATCATAGGCATATAGCGAACAACCCAAACCAACAGAAAAATCAGCCACACGATTGCTGCCAACACATTCAAACTATTGCTCAGCTCCGCCAAAATGCGTAATAAGGCTGTCACAGAAATGCTCCAAAAGCAAACCCAAGTTAACCCATCAGCCACCAAAGCACGCCCAGAATGCCCCAAAGTCACTCTGGAAACCATACCAACTATCAAGGAAATCATAAAGCCAATGGTGAGCGCATGTAATGGTGCTTTACTGAGAATAAGTTGATCCGAAAATAACAATACCAAGCTTTGTATATTGTAAAGTAACAAGGCAATACCTAGCCACAAAAATGCAATATGCAACACCGCCAACAAGCGCACTTTTAAACTGTGCCACAATCCCCAACGTTGACTATGATAAAATATTAATAACATCAAAGGCACATCAAAAATAAACCGCCAAGCCAACAAATATTGCATTTCCAAAACGGTATGTCCAATGACACAAACCCCCATAGCAGGCAAGCTCCAGGTAGGCTGTACCATTTGGTAATTTGGCAACACACAACTGCTAAAAAACGGGAGCATACGATGACACACTGTTATCAAAATGGGCAGCAAAAAAAGCCATAAACCACCGTGCAGCGCAAAACTGAGAAATAGCCATTCCCCAGAGACTAGGTATAAAAAAAACGCCAAAATACCTAAATGTCCTGCTAATAGTGCCAAATTAAGTACACTTTCATAATGTTTATCCCGAGCGGGCGCCTGAAAATAAACATGCAGTAAGGCATAAAAAACCATGCTCCAACCAAGCAATAACAACAAAACACCGGCAGCAAATATGTTAATATGTGTTAATAAGCCAATATAAATTAACAAAGTGGCCAATATTAAGACACTGAATGCTAACACATAACGGCGATAAGGAATAATTTGCCCCCTCATCCAACGCGGATAAGTCGTCATCAAAAAACCAAAAATAAAAAAACTTGGTAAGGCATACAACATCAAAAAAACATGCGCCCAAGTGCTTGGAATAACTGCAGGCGGAAAAATCCACCAATCTGTATAACGTCCAAGAAGCTCAAACAACCACCAAACGATTGTTAAAATAAGCTGTAACATTCCCCCAAAAAACATCATACGATGGGGCGCTGCAGAAAAAATTTTCCAACGAACTTTCATAAAAAACTATATCAACGGGTTAGTAAATCTTGTGTGAGTAAGTGGCCTGAAAACTTCAGACCGAATGTACTTAGCACTTTGTCAAAATTTTGACAAGTTGTTGGAATCCAAAGCTTTAGCTTTGGAGCTTGTTAAATAACGCTCTGATTTTTTAGCAAATCCTCAAAATAAGCAACAGTACGTTTTAATCCTTTTTCGAGAGGCACCTCAGGCTTCCAACCCAATTTTTCTTCCGCAAGCCGAATATCAGGCCGTCGTTGTTTTGGGTCATCTGTTGGGAGAGACTTAAAAACAATTTTAGACGTGGACCCCACCAAATCAATTATTTTTTCTGCTAACTCTAACACCGTAAATTCGCCAGGATTTCCCAAATTAATGGGTCCTGTCAAATCATCAGCCGAATTCATAAAAGCAATAAAGGCATCAATGAGATCATCCACATAACAAAAAGAACGAGTTTGTAAACCATCTCCATAGACGGTGATGGCTTCATTCTTCAAAGCTTGAACAATAAAGTTGGAAACCACTCGTCCATCATGTGGGTGCATACGTGGTCCATAAGTATTAAAAATACGCGCCACTTTAATTCTTAAATTGTGTTGGCGATGGTAGTCAAAAAATAAGGTTTCTGCACAACGTTTGCCTTCATCATAACAGGCTCGCAAACCAATTGGATTGACATGTCCCCAGTAAGATTCGGGTTGGGGATGAATTTGTGGATCGCCATAAACTTCGCTCGTTGAAGCTTGAAAAATTTTAGCCTGAATTCGCTTCGCTAAGCCCAACATATTAATAGCGCCATGAACACTGGTTTTCGTCGTTTGGACAGGATCAAATTGATAATGTATCGGTGAAGCGGGACAGGCTAAATTGTAGATTTCATCGACTTCCACATAATATGGAAAAGTAATATCATGTCGTATAACTTCAAAATGCAGGTTTTCCAATAAATGCAGAATATTGCTTCTTGTCCCAGTAAAAAAGTTATCAACACAAAGCACATCATGACCTTGTTTGAGCAGACGTTCACAAAGGTGTGAGCCCAAAAATCCTGCGCCACCTGTTACCAAAATCGTTTTGTTGATATGGATTGTAGACATGTTATTTCCTTGTCTAAAATTTGGATTCCAAACTACAAGGATTATTATCTGATGTTACGCACTCTTGTTCACAAACCATAGGAGCAAAGCTATGCTTGGAACG
>CAYFOB010000010.1:22424-23885 GCA_964344525.1 uncultured Thiomargarita sp. | reverse complement strand
GGTGAATTTACCTGAAACGTCTGCACAAGTGTCTCTTCGTGGAAATGGGTCTTTGGCAGGCAAAGCACCCCGTTTTAATGCAACGCTGGCATGGCAAAATGTACAATGGCCTTTAGTGGGCGATCCTTCCTTGGTCACCAGTCAAAAAGGCACGCTCAACGCAAAAGGTACGCCCCAAGCCTATCAATTGCGCTTAAAAACAGATATTGAAGGCAAAGATGTGCCCAAAGGGCGTTGGCAAGCCCTCGGATTTGGCTCTACCAGTGCCCTTAAACTGAAAAATTTACAGGGTAAACTCTTGGAAGGCTATCTTAACCTGACTGGGCAAGTCAAGTGGCAACCCCATGTTTCTTGGCAATTGGCTGTGAATGGGAAAAATCTTAACCCTGGCAGTCAATGGAGCGAATGGCCAGGCAAAATCGCGCTGAGTGTCAGTAGCCAAGGGGGTATTAAAAACGGTAATTTAAAGACACAGGTTAAGGTCAAACATGTGAAAGGTCAATTGCGTGAGCATCCGCTTCGATTCCAAAGTGAAGTGGCGATAAATGGTGATAGTTATAGAATCAAAAAGTTAGCGTTGAGATCTGGGCATAGCTACTTGAGTGCTAAAGGCGTACTTGGGCAAAATTCAAAATTAGACTGGGCTATTAATATGCCTAATTTGGCAACTTTCTTACCGGAAGGAGAGGGCCGTTTTCGGGGGAAAGGGAGAATAAGGGGTCCTCTGAACAAGCCACATATCATTGCCACATTGAAAGGCAACTCATTGGTTTTCCAAGATAATGCACTAAAAACCTTAGAAGCCAAAGTGAATGTTGATCTGCTCAGTCAAAAGAATTTGCAGCTAAATATTTTGGCCACCGGCTTGAAACAAGCGACTACTCAAATTGAGCGTTTAAGTTTGCAAGGTAAAGGCAGTGTTGACAATCATAGCTTGGTTGCCAAAGTGATTATGCCCAAAGATCGTTTTTTGCTACAAATCCAGGGCGGTTTTAAAGAACCACGCTGGCAAGGAAAGTTGCAACAGTTGACAGCTGCAACAGCAAAGGCTGGTTATTGGCAGTTGCAAACGCCTGCTGCCTTTATGTTATCTGCGACAGAGGTTTCACTCGCCCATAGTTGTTTACAAAACACACAAATGGCTAAATTTTGTACACAACTCAATTGGCAAAAAACAGGTGGAAGCAAAGTGCTAACCACGTTGGAAAAATTACCTTTAAACATTGCCCATCCCTTTTTGCCTGAAGATTCTAAATTGGTTGGTACAGTTAATGGACGGGTTGCAGCCATTTTACGTCCTGATGGTGGCTTAAAGTCAGAGGCCACAATAAAGCTTTCAGAGGGCGCTTTCAAAATTTTGTTAGACGACGAAATCGCAGAATTATACTACGATGGTGGCCAATTTGACTTAAAAATCAACGAAAAAGGTTTGGCTGCTCAGCTCAATTTTACTTTGTTTCG
>CAYFOB010000010.1:13239-22414 GCA_964344525.1 uncultured Thiomargarita sp. | reverse complement strand
AAGGAACTTTCAAATTGCCGCGCTTCACGCAAGTGCCCCCTCTTGTCGAGCAACCCATGCAAGGTAGGCTCAAAGCGACTTTAGCAGATTTAGCAATCTTATCGAATTTTGTTCCCCAAGTCGAAAAAGCGAAAGGCAAGGTCAAGGTGAATGTGGCATTGGATGGCACATTGGCTGCTCCAAAAGTGCAAGGACAGATACTGGTGCAAAATACGGCTGCCAATTTACCTGATTTGGGATTAGAACTCAAAAACTTCAATGCCGATATCCATAGCACTGGGAAAGACACTTTGCTCATGCTAGCGCGTGTGGAATCTGGTAAAAAAGGTCAATTAAAAGTCGTTGGAAAGGTTGATAAATTACTTTCTGCTAAGGATAGGAAAGTCTATTTGAAGATTATAGGAAAAAATTTTGAAGTCATCAACATTCCTGAAGCGTGGGGATTAGCCTCACCTAAGATTAAGGTTGTGATGGTGCCAGGGCACTTGGATGTCACCGGTGAAGTGTTTATTCCAGAGGTGATGGTAACCCTACCCAAGGCTGAAAGTAGTGCTGTCGCCCTTTCTAAAGATGTTGTCATTAAAAATCCTAAAAACCCGGCACCAGAAGAAGAAAAGATTTCAGATGAAATGGCGATTTCTACCAACATTAAAATCATTTTAGGAAAGAAGATCAAATTTGAGGGGGCTGGATTTCAAAGTCACTTTGGGGGCACATTAATTGCTAGCAACGAGCCAGGTAAGCCCATGGTGGGTAACGGCGAATTGTATATTATCGGCGGCAGTTATAAAGCTTATGGACAAAATTTAAGAATTGATCGTGGACGGGTATTTTTTAGTGGGGGGCGTATAGAAAATCCGGGGTTAGATATTCCTGCTTATCGTCGCATCAAACAGACTGATGAAGATGATATTATTGCGGGTGTGCGTATCCAAGGGACAGCGGAATCGCCACAATTAGTCTTATATTCCCAACCACAGTTAGATCAAAGCAATATCTTGTCCTATATTATTCTAGGCAAACCTGTTGCAGAAGCCTCAAAAAGCCAAGGTAATCTCCTACTTAACGCGGCGACTTCCTTATCTTTGAAAGGAGGCGATAGTTTGGCTAAAACAATAGGAGAGAGTTTTGGTTTGGATGAAGTGAGTATTTCTAGTGATGATGATTTTGAACAATCAGCATTGGAAGTTGGCAAATGTCTGACAGAGGATTTATGTCTCAAATATGGGATTGGGCTTTTTGATGGTAGCAAGGTTTTGCGTATGAATTACCAATTGATGAAAGGATTAGCGCTAGAAACTGAAACTGGTGAACAAAGTGGGGCGGATTTGCGTTATACTTTAGAACGTTAAGGCAAACCTGTCAGGTTTTGAACAAAGTGGGGTGGATTTGTGTTATACTTTAAAACTTGACAGGTTTAAAAAATAAAAAGGAGAGCGATGACAAACCCAAAATTACTCGAACTGATTGAACAAGCTGCTAAGAATGATGCGAAATCACTTGATTTATCAAACCAAGCGCTCACTGAATTGCCCCCAGGAATTAGTCAATTGATTAATCTGAGAAAACTCATTTGTTTGAAAAATCAATTGACAACCTTGTCCCCGGAAATTGGTCAGTTGACAAAATTGACAATGCTAGACGTTCGCAAGAATCAACTGACGATTTTACCCCCAGAAATCGTTGAGTTAACTGATTTGAAAGGACTTGGTTTAGGACAAAATCAACTCATCAGGTTACCGCCAGAAATTGGTCAATTGGTCAATTTGAAAAATCTATACGCTGAAGCTAATGAACTGACAGTTTTACCGCCAGAAATTGGTCAATTATCTCAGTTAACAGGGCTAGATTTTCAGAATAATCAATTGATGGAATTGCCTCCCGAAATTGGTCAATTGTCCGATTTGAGAGAGTTAGACCTTAAGGGTAATCAATTGACAACGTTGCCCCCAGAAATCGGTCAATTGTCCAACTTAAGAGAGCTATATCTTAGAGATAATCAATTAAGCGTCTTGCCCCCAGAAATTGGTCAGTTGAAGAACTTGAAAGAACTAGACATTTCTAACAATCAACAGCTCAGTGCCCTACCGCCAGAAATTGGGCAGTTGAGCAAACTAGAATCACTTTTTGTTAGCGATAATCAACTGACAACATTGCCATCAGAAATTGGACAACTGACCAATCTGCGCGGTTTATACCTTGATAACAACCAACTAATAAGTTTACCGCCAGAAATTGGGCAACTGAGCAATTTGCATTTTTTATACCTTAATCGGAACCAACTCACCAATTTGCCACCCGAAATTGGAAGATTGAGCAACTTGTTCACATTGACTATTAATTCTAATAAATTGCTTGCTCTGCCTGCGGAAATTGGGCAACTTAAGGATTTAGGTTCATTATCTCTTAGAAATAATCAACTAACGACATTGCCGCCAGAAATAACACAACTGAGCCAGAAGCTAACGATACGGATTGGTGGGAATGATTCCCTTGACAGTGATCAACTAAGCGCTTTGCCTAGCAATTTAAAAATTAAACATTAGATTTGTTATTTGTGGCAAAGCGGCAGCGAAGCACTCCAATAAATTCAACGTTTTTATTGGAGTGCAAAGCAGCGCTTTGCCTGTGTTGGAACAAAAGTTTAACTCAAGAGGTTCAAAACATGGCATGGGAAACCGTTATTGGTTTAGAAATTCACGCACAATTAGCAACAAAAAGTAAAATTTTTTCTGGCGCTTCAACGGCTTATGGTGCTCCTCCCAATTGTTGCGCGTGTGCGGTGGATTTAGGTTTGCCTGGTGTTTTGCCAGTCATTAACCAAGAAGTGGTGCGTATGGCGGCTAAATTTGGCTTAGCCATTAATGCGACAGTTGCGCCACGTTCCGTTTTTGCGCGAAAAAATTATTTTTATCCCGATTTACCCAAAGGCTATCAAATCAGCCAATATGAGTTGCCAATCGTTGGAAATGGATTGCTCCAAATTGAAGTTGATGGTGAAGAAAAGACGATTGGTATCACTCGCGCCCATTTGGAAGAAGATGCCGGTAAATCCTTACATGAAGATTTTCATGGCTTAAGTGGTATTGATTTAAATCGCGCTGGCACGCCTTTATTGGAAATTGTCTCAGAGCCGGATTTGCGCTCTTCTAAAGAAGCGGTTGCTTACATGAAAAAATTGCATTCTTTGGTGCGATATTTAGATATTTGTGATGGCAACATGCAAGAAGGTTCTTTCCGATGTGATGCCAATGTTTCTATACGTCCCCAAGGGCAAAAAGAATTTGGTACCCGCACAGAGTTGAAAAATCTGAACTCATTTCGTTTTGTTGAGCGTGCCATCAATCTTGAAATTGAGCGTCAAATTGATGTACTAGAAAGCGGAGGCGCTGTGGTACAAGAAACCCGCTTGTATGATGCGGACAAAAATGAAACCCGTTCTATGCGGAGCAAGGAAGAAGCCAATGATTACCGCTATTTTCCTGATCCAGATTTATTGCCAGTAGTGATTGAAGAGGCCTTTTTAGAACAAGTCAAAACGGATTTACCTGAATTACCTGAGAATAAGAAACAACGATTTCTGCAAGAATATGATTTGTCCTTGTACGATGCCAGTGTTTTGATAAGCAGCCGTGAATTGGCCAATTATTTTGAAGAAAGCGTCAAAGCCTCTGGCGGTGAAGCGAAATTGTGTGCTAACTGGATCATAGGGGACTTAACAGCCTTGTTGCATAAAAATCATTTGGAAATTAGCGATTCGAAAATCAGTGCCACCCAACTGGGTGGGCTATTGCGGCGCATCACCGACAAGACGATTTCTGGTAAAATCGCCAAACAAGTCTTTGGGGCTATGTGGAATGGTGAGGGCGATGCGGATAGCATTATTGAAAAACGCGGACTTAAAGCAGTTACCGACACTGGCGCGATTGAAAAAATTATTGATCAGGTGTTATCCAACAATCCTAAACAACTACAAGACTACCGCAATGGAAAAGAAAAATTGTTTGGCTTTTTTGTTGGGCAAGTGATGAAGGCATCAAAGGGCAAAGCGGATCCATCGCTCGTGAATGAGTTATTGAAGAAAAAACTTTAGAGCGCGTAAAACTTGGACTCCGGCGCAAAATTTTGTTGAACTACTTATAAACCTTGCTATAATGATAACTGTATTTTTTTGCAGTACTGAACCATGAATTTAATTATTGATGTTACGCATCCTGTTTCTAAAACCCATGAATAACTACACGGATTACTTTTAATAAAGGATAAACCCCATTAATGAAGTGTTTTTGACTTATCCTTTATTAACTGATGTTACGCACCCTCGTTCCCAAACTCTGTTTGGGAATGCATGTTTGCGATGCTCTGCATCGCGGTTTGCGAAGCAAACCTAGTCGATGGCATTGAGCAACCATCAGGGACGCTTCGCGTCCCGCAACGCAGAGCGTTGCGACAGGCATTCCCAAACAGAGTTTGGGAACGAGGATGCGTAACATCAGTTATTAAAAGTAATCCTTGTAGTTATAAATGCGTAACATCAGTTAATTAGCAAAACCTACGTCAAATGTTAAAAAACTTTTGTGTAGCTACTTATGTACATTTATTGTCAAAAAAATTATCTTACAAAGGCAAATAACTCATGGAAACGATCTTAAAATCACCAACATTACCAACTATAAATTGTGTACCTCATCCAATCGGGAAACGCTATATTTCATTTTTCTCAATCAAGCTATGAAAATACAAACCAAAATATCCAGTCTCATTTTCATCCTCATTTTAGTGACGGGTATCGTAATTATTACAAGCAGTTATATTGTTTATAAACAGAAATTATATAAAATAACTGACGAAATTAAAGGGATGAATTGGTGTTTATTGGTAGATGCAGAAGAGGCACTGGTTAACAGGCTTGTGCAATTAATGATTTTCTTTTTTGTTGTATTGTTGTGTGTGAGCGGTATACTTGCTTTTTTCATTGCTAAAAACATAACCCGCCCTATTCTAAAAATGACGGCACAGCTTAAAAACGCCCAAGATAAATTGCTGTGTTATCAAGATAAGTTGGAAAAATTGGTGAAAGAACGTACTGCAGCACTCAATCAAGCAAATGAACAACTTCAAGATAAAATAATCGAAAAGGAAAAAACCGAACAAGCCCTGAAAGAAAGCAAAAAACGTCTTAAAGAGTCTCAAAAGATAGCGTGTCTGGGGCAATGGGAATTGGATTTAGTGACAAATACGTTGCACTGGTCTGATGAAATTTATCGGATTTTTGATATTGATCCAAACAATTTTGGCGAAACATACGAGACTTTTCTGGCATTAATTCATCCTGATGATCGAGAAATGGTTAATCAGGCTTATATTAATTCTTTGAAAAATAAAAAAAGTTATAATATTGTGCATCGTTTGTTGCTAAAAAATGGAACAATCAAATTTGTCAACGAAATTTGTCGCACTGAATATGATGAAGCCGGAAATCCATTGTGTTCAATTGGCACAGTTCAGGATATTACCAAACATAAACAGATAAAAGAATCCTTGCGCCGTTTCCGTGCCGCGCTTGATAATTCTGCTGATGCTTTTTTTATCATTGATCGCCAAGCCATGAAATTTATTGATATGAATAAAATGGCTTGTGACAGTGTTGGTTATTCGTCTGAGGAATTGCTCTCTATGGGGCCACAAGACATTAAGCCTCATTTTACCAAAACGCAATTAGCGGCTAAATTTGATGAGATAATTCATAGCCAATGTCAGGGAACCATCGAAACAACACATCAACGAAAAGATGGCACTGAATTTCCAGTTGAAGTTTTGCTGCAATCGCTCAAATTTGATGAAGGCTATTTGCTTGTTGCTTCAGTTCGTGACATCACTGAACGTAAACGACATGAAAAAGCCTTGCAACAAGCCAAAGAGAAAGCCGACTCAGCTAGCCGCGCCAAAAGTGAATTTATTGCGAACATGAGCCATGAAATCCGCACCCCCATGAATGCGGTGATTGGTTTCAGTGATATACTCGCTTCAAAGATTACTGATAAGCAACAAAAGAGTTATCTCAATTCCATTCAAACTGCCGGTAAAAGCCTGTTGACTTTAATTAATGATATACTTGATTTATCCAAGATTGAGGCGGGGCGACTTGATATTCAATATGAGCCAGTCAATCCACAGGTTATTTTTACTGAGCTACAACAAATTTTCAGTCTCAAAATAGCTGAGAAAAATCTTCAATTGATCATGGAAATTGATGAAAGTTTACCACCGGCTTTATTTTTAGATGAAACTCGCCTGCGACAGGTGTTGCTTAATTTGATTGGTAATGCCGTTAAATTTACTGACACAGGATACATCAAACTTTGCGCCAATAAAATCTATACAGAAGATGATCACAGCAAAGTCGATTTAATCCTTGCGGTGGAAGATTCAGGCATTGGTATTCCTGCTAATCAACAAACATTGATTTTTGAGTCATTCAGGCAACAAGATGGGCAGAGTGCTCATCAATATGGTGGAACTGGATTAGGGCTGGCTATCACAAAGCGTTTAGTCGAAATGATGAATGGTCAAATTTCTGTTGAAAGCCAGCCAGGCAAAGGCAGTCGTTTTGAAATTGTTTTGCATGAAGTTAATGTGGTTGTTACCTTGCCCCCTATCAGACCAGATAACACTTTTGGCTCCAATAATATCATCTTTGAAAAAGCGCGGGTATTAGTGGTGGATGATATTGAATATAACCGCAGTTTGATTGAAGAATATTTATCACAAGTCAATTTAGAAATTATCAGTGCAGAAAATGGACAAAAGGCGTTGCTGTTTGTGGAAGAATATCGTCCCGCGCTGATTTTAATGGACATCAGAATGCCAGAAATGAATGGCTATGAAGCTTGCAAGCATTTAAAAAACAATCCAAACACAGCCGATATTCCAATTATTGCGCTAACCGCCTCTGTTGCCTTGAATGAAAAAGCTTCGATCAAAGCGCATGGCTTTGATGGTTTTTTAGCCAAACCCGTTAATATTTCTGAATTGCTTCGTGAATTATCTCACTATCTCAAATATAGCACATTGCCCTATCTAAAGATTAAACCAGAAATTGACACCATGAACAATCTCACCCCTTCCGAAAAGGCTAAAGTTCTGGAATGGCTAGAAAAAACAATCCTGCAAAAATGGAAAAAACTTGAAGGTATCCTAGACATGGATGAAATTAAAGCTTTTGCTAATAGCATCAAAAACTTAGGCGAAGAGTATCATATTTCAGGCTTGATCCGTTATGGTAAAAATTTAAGTGAATTGACCCAAGAATTCAGCATAGTAGAAATTGAAGAGACATTAGCTCAGTTTCCGAAATTGATAAATTCGTTAAAAAATAACTAACGACAAGGATTTACTTATAAAGTAATCATTGTAGTTCTTAATGGTTTTGACTTAAATTGCAAACACCCGAAATCCCTGATTACTAATGCAGTAAATCACAAATTGTGAAATTTGAGCCTCTGGGTATTCTTTCTTTAAGCCCTCGACATAACCGGCAATTTGTCGAGTATGTTCGTCTTGTAACTCGAATTTTTCAATACTCGTCTTGAACTCTTTGAATTTTGTGTTGGAGTAATACTTAAATTCAATCACCCAACGAACTCCTGCAAATTTTTCGTGATATTTGCCAACAAATTCTAAGTCGCTTTTGCCCTGAGGATAGGAACGCTCAACATGCCAAACAAACCAACGGGATAGATAACGGCTACATAATTCAAAAAAGGTGGTGCGATAAAAGTTTTCATTCACCTGTTGAAAAATGGCTTCTGGCAACTGCGATACATAGTGCTCCCAATAACCGGCAAACAGTTGTTCAAGATTGGGTTCATTGATAAAACGCTGCATGAATTCTGTATAATGAGAAGACACATCAATGTGGTGTATTTCGTTGAAATATTCCACAAATATCTGCCGTAAATTGAGATTAGGTAGTTTGAGGTAAAAATCGTCTTGTTTGGTTAACATACCCAGGTAGAAAAAAGAAACCGGAAAAAATGCCTTTTCAAAGAACTGGAATAGGTTAAATTTTTCCACCATGAGCACTTCATCATAACCAATGTTTCCACGCAAAGTCAATTGATTAATAAATTCCTCTGTGTTCTTTGAATTAGAAGCCGTCAATCGCCGAACCCAAGAAATGTCTGTTTTCAGATTGAGATCAATCAATCGTTTAGGGATTGTTTTCTGTCGACATAAATGTTTCAAAAAATACATCAAGAGGGTTGAATTATAAAGGGCTTCACCCTCATGATCCACAAAATGATAACCATTGTAATGGTTCTTGATGATAGCCTCAACAATTGATCGAGTTGCTGAATCAATTTCATAATCATGGTAAATTTCATCAAGCAGCTTATCAACTTCTGCTTGTGTAAAGCCAGACATCGTTTCAAATTCTGGATCTAAGGTTATAAAAGTTGCAATATTATAGCCAGAAGCCATATCATCTATCATGAGTGGCAATACACCAGTCATAAAAACATTGGCAATAGCGCCCATTTCGCGCCCTTCCTTTAGAGTTTTAAAGAAGGTTTTTAAAAAACTATCATCAGCAGTGAGCTCTCGGTAAATAGGATCTTTGTGGGCGGTAATCAGTTGATTGGCAAAATTGTCATATTCATCAATGATGATATACATTTGTGGCAACCTATATGCCCGCAGGTAGTGCAGTAATTGACCCATATTCGTTGATGCGGCATCATCCATAATGATTTTTGGCATTTCATTTAAAAGGGAAGCATATTCATGCCGTAACAAAGCGAGAATTCCATTGCAATATCGATCAAAACCAGACTCAATTTTGGAGATTGTTGAGCTAATTTTGAGAGTGGAAAAATTTAATGACAAAACGATAAACTGGTTCCGATTAGCAGTGGGATGTTGACCAATCCAAGTTTGACCAAAAAATTCGTCAAAACGGCTAGCGTAATTGAGACCATAATAGTACCGCAATATAGAACACAAAAGGGATTTCCCAAAACGTCTGGGGCGCAAAAAAACCGGATTTTCTATCCTTTCCAATTTTTCAATATACGCCGTTTTGTCTACAAAATAACCGTTTTTTTGGACGATTTCTTCGTAATTGGCTGAACCATATAAAACTTGTTTTTTCATGTGTGAAAGTTAAACAGCG
>CAYFOB010000010.1:373-13229 GCA_964344525.1 uncultured Thiomargarita sp. | reverse complement strand
TTTTAAAATATTTTTGACAGATTGAATTTTAGCAATAGCCTCATCCAACACGTCATCCAAAATTGTAATATGCCCCATTTTTCTGAATGGTTTTGTCGTTTTCTTATCATAAAGATGAAAAGATAATCCGGGAATGGCTAACGCTTCATCTAAGCCTTCAATCACCGGTTGTCCACTACCCTCGCCCAATAAATTTAGCATCGCAGCAGGTTTTAATAGCTCAGTCATGCCCAGCGGTAGTCCACTAATTATTCGAATGAGTTGTTCAAATTGACTTGTGACACATGCCTCTATGGTGTAATGCCCAGAATTATGTGGACGAGGCGCGATTTCGTTAACCAATACTTGTCCATCCCGGGTAAGAAACATTTCTACTCCAAACACGCCAACTCCCTCCAGTGCCTCTATAGCCTGTAACGCAATTTGGCGTGCTTTTTCCGCTGTTTTATCATCAATTTGAGCGGGGGCAGCTACAATATCACAGATATTGGTTCTATCATCAAAAACCATTTCGACGACAGGATAACAAGCCATTTCTCCAGCTGACGTTCGCGCAATCATAATAGCTAATTCTTTTGTAAAATCAACAAATTCTTCAAGCATAGAGGGCACTTGCAATGCGTTTTCCAGATCTGCCTGACTTTTTAATACCATCACACCTTTACCATCATAGCCACCCTGACGTGCCTTTTGCACAATAGGAAAATGTGTCAGCGCCTCTACTGAAAATGCCTCAAAATGCGGCACAGGTATGTCATGTTCAGCAAGCACCTGTTTTTGTTTTAATTTATCTTGAATAATTTCCAACACTGCCGGTGACGGGTAAATCGTATGCCCCTCATTCTGCAAATTTTTAAGCGTTTGTATGTCAATATGTTCAATTTCATAAGTCAACACATCGCTTACCTCAGCAAGCGCCCTAATCTTATCAGCATCATATAAATTACCAACAATCTGAGCATCAGCAATGTGTGCAGCAGGACATTTGGGCATTGCGTCTAACACAGTGACATAAAAACCCATTTGTTTAGCTGCTTGTGCAGACATTTTACCTAATTGTCCACCACCTATAATGCCTATTCGTTTGATAGGATAGGAAAAAACCGTTTGATTCATTTCAATCCTTTTTTATTAAAAACTGATGTTACGCACTCTTGTTCACAAACCATAGTCGCAAAGCGTTGCTTGGAACGAAAAAATACGATTGAATTTTTTGGAGTGCAAAGCAACGCTTTGCGACTTGTGAACAAGGATGCGTAACACCAGGGGATAAGTCAAAATCACTTCATTAATGGGGGTTATCCTTTATTAAAAGTAATCGCTTTCCGTTATTCATGGGTTTTAGAAATAGGTTGCGTAACATCAATTAATAACTATCTGATGAGCAAGCCTTAGTGTAAGATTAATCATGCATCGCGATTCAATCTGTTGTAAAATAATTTTGAACTGTGATTGATTTCCCCTCATAATACCAATCACATAAATCACAGTTCCAATTACTATGAAAGTAACTCAACACAAAAATTCATACCATGAAAAAAATTCTCCTATTGGCTACCATAGCCATTTTAATCATCCTATTTTTTGTTTTTGATTTGCAACAATACCTAAGCCTCGAAAATTTTCAAGCACAACGCGCTGACCTCGTTGATTTTTATGAAGCCCATCCTTGGCAAACCGCATTAATTTTCTTTGCGATTTATGTCATTGTCACAGGACTTTCCTTGCCCGGTGCCACCATACTCACCCTAGCGGCAGGTGCCATATTTGGTGTATTGGTTGGGACTATTGTTGTATCGTTTGCCAGCACAATGGGTGCCACGTTGGCATTCTTAGTTTCCCGATATTTGTTTAAAGACTTTGTTCAACAACGCTTTAAGCAACAATTAGGCTCAATTAATCGTGGTATTGAAAAAGACGGCGGCTTTTATTTATTTGCCTTACGCTTAGTCCCTGCCTTTCCCTTTTTTGTGATTAATTTAGTCATGGCTTTAACGCCAATTAAAACGTGGACATTTTATTGGGTCAGTCAAATTGGCATGTTTGCTGGTACAATTGTTTATGTGAATGCTGGCACAGAAATCGGTAAGCTTGAATCATTTAGTGGTATTTTGTCACCCAGTCTCATTTTTTCGTTTATTTTATTGGGCATATTTCCTTTAATTGCCAAAAAAGTCGTCAATTATAGCAAAGCGCACAAAATGATGCGTCACTACAAAAAGCCCAAACATTTTGACAACAATTTGGTGGTTATTGGTGCGGGTTCTGCTGGCTTAGTCAGTTCATATATTGCTGCGGCTGTCAAAGCCAAAGTGACTTTAATTGAAAAACACAAAATGGGTGGCGATTGTCTAAATACAGGTTGCGTACCCAGCAAAGCGATTTTACGCTCTGCCAAAATGTTGTCCTATATCAAGCGTGCCAAAGAATATGGATTTAAAAACGCCACCGTTGAATTTGAATTTGCCGATGTGATGGCTCGTGTTCACAGCGTCATTAAGCAAGTTGAACCCCATGACTCTGTAGAACGCTATAGCCAATTAGGCGTTAATTGTATCCAAGGAGAAGCGAAAATTACCTCGCCGTACACCGTGAGCGTCAATGGCGAAGAAATAACCACACGCAATATTATTATCGCCAGTGGCGGACGACCTTTTGTACCACCGCTGCCCGGTTTGGAAGAAGCCGGTTATTACACTTCTGACACTATTTGGAACCTAAAAACTTTGCCCCAGCGTTTGGTAATATTAGGCGGAGGTCCCATTGGTTGTGAATTAGCACAAGCCTTTGCGCGACTGGGTGCCAAAGTCACCCAAATTCAACGCGCCTCACACATTCTGGTGCGTGAAGATGCTGATGTGATCGAAGTGGTACAAGCGCAATTTGCCAAAGAAGGCATTCAACTATTGACTGCCCATAAAGCATTACGTGTTGAACAAGACAGCGAAAAACGCTTGATCTGTGAACATGAAGGCAAAGAAGTCGTTGTCCCTTTTGATGAAATCTTAGTGGCAGTTGGGCGAGCGGCTAACACAAAAGGCTTTGGCTTAGAAGAATTAGGTATATCCATCAGCGAACGTGGCACAATAGACGTTGATGAACACATGCGTACCAATATCCCCACCATTTATGCTTGTGGCGATGTTGCAGGACCCTACCAATTTACCCATACCGCTGCCCATCAAGCCTGGTATGCCAGCGTTAACGCCCTATTTGGCCCCTTCAAAAAATTTAAAGTTGATTACTCTGTCATACCTTGGACAACCTTTACGGATCCCGAAGTAGCACGAGTCGGCTTAAATGAACAAGACGCTAAACGACAAGACATTGACTACGAAGTCACCAAATATGGCATTGACGACTTAGATCGCGCCATCGCCGATCAAGAAGCCCACGGATTTGTCAAAGTTCTAACACAACCCGGCAAAGACAAAATCCTCGGCGTCACCATAGTCGGACATCATGCCGGTGACTTAATTGCAGAATATATTCAAGCGATGAAATGGGGCATTGGGCTTAATAAGATTTTGGGTACGATTCACATTTACCCCACATTGGCAGAAGCCAATAAATATGCCGCAGGAGAATGGAAACGTGCCCATGTGCCAACAAATGCCTTACGGTGGATAGAACGGTTTCATGCTTGGCGGGTTAAATAACTACAAGCGCTTTCTCAATTCCTCTAAAGACGTGATCGGTGTACTACATTGATATCCCGTACAAATATAAGCCACAGCCGCACCTTGTGGTTTTCTCTCAGCAAGCATACCAGGCAAATCATTTGCCCCATTTGGAATCGCAAAACATAAACGTTGGGGGGCATACTCCTTTTGGCACGCAGTTTGCCATTTTTTCAGCGCATCGGCTTCGCCACGTAAAATAATGGTTTGGGGTGGAAATAAGTAATCTTCCACCGCTAACAACATTGTCATATGGGCAGAAGCCATTTGCGTAATATGCAACCAACTTGCTTGGATGGTTTTTTCAGCTGCGTTAAGGTAGGACGTTTCTCCCAAAATATGTCCTAAGCGTCCCAGTGCTAATGCTGCTATGCCATTGCCGTTTGGGATGGGGTCGTCTGAGAATGATTTAGGGCGATAAATCAAAGTTTCATGGTTATGTGCTGTGAAATAGAATCCCCCTTGCGCTGTGTCGGCAAATTCTTTTAATAAAACCTCTGCTAATTCTACGGCAAATGTCATATCTCCATCCCGCCAACGTGCTTGTAACAAAGTTAAAATGGCATCCAGCAAAAAAGCATAATCGTCCAAGTAGGCGTTTAAATGGGCTTTACCCTCTTTATAAGTTGCCAACAAGCGTCCATCAACCCACAGTGTCTGCTTGATAAAATCAAGGGCTTGTTCGGCAGCTTTTAGGTAATCTTGGCGTGCAAAAATCCGCCCAGCCGTTGCCATGCCTTTAATCATTAGGGCATTCCATGACGTCAAAATTTTTTCATCGCGCCCAGGACGCACCCGCTTTTCACGATATTTAAACAAAATATCACGCGCTTGATCTAAACGGGTATTAATTTCTTCAAGGGAGAAATTGCCCTGTTTAGCCATTTCTTCACGTTCATTGTACACATGCAAATGCCATTTTCCTTCAAAATTTGCGGGGCTGTTGAAACCAAAATGATCCGCAAAGGCTGGATACAAGTCGCCATTCAGCAAATTTTCCACCTCTTTTTTAGTCCAGGTGTAAAATTGACCTTCTTCACCTTCAGAATCGGCATCAAGTGTTGAATAAAAGCCGCCTTCTGGAGACTGCATTTCACGAATTGCCCAATCTGCCGTTTCTAAGGCGGTGCGTTTGAACAATTCTGCTTGCTCAGCATGTTGCCACGCTTCGCTGTAGATACTTAAAAAGGGTCCGTTGTCGTACAGCATTTTTTCAAAATGGGGGATCATCCAAAGCTCATCGACAGAATAGCGACAAAACCCGCCCCCTAATTGGTCATAAATGCCCCCTAAAGCCATTTTCTTCAATGAAAACAAAGCCATATCCAACCCTTCTTGATCGGTATCTGTGGCGACATAGTGATGCAAGAGACGCTCAAGATTGGGAATATGGGGAAATTTGGGTGCGCCACCAAACCCGCCTTGAGTTTGGTCAAAACTTTGCGCCAATTCATAGCGTGCAGCATTGAGTGGATCAGCATTAATCTGTACAGAATCTACTGGGGACGTAGTTGCTTGTAACGCTCCAGCTAAGGTGCTATTTTGTTGCTTAATTTGATCTTGATTTTCGTGATAAAAGGCAGCGACTTTTTGCAATAAGTCCATAAAAGCGGGCATCCCATAGCGCGGTTGTGGCGGAAAATAGGTGCCTCCAAAAAATGGATATTGATCTTGAGGACTTAAAAACATTGTTAAAGGCCAACCTCCTGTACGCTGAGCAATCAAATGGTGTGCCGTTTGGTAAATCTTGTCAAGATCAGGTCGTTCTTCACGATCAACTTTGATATTAATAAATAATTCATTCATCAAAGCAGCCGTTTGTGGATCCTCAAACGACTCATGTGCCATAACATGACACCAATGACAAGCAGAATAGCCAATAGACAATAAAATAGGTTTATTTTGTTGTGTTGCCAGTGCCAATGCTTTTTCACCCCAAGGATACCATTTCACGGGATTATGAGCATGCTGGAGTAAATAGGGGCTGGTTTCGTTAATGAGGGCGTTGGTGTTAGTAGACATAAAAGCGATTTATAATAGTTGATAAAGTACAACCTTAATAACTACAAGGATTACTTTTAATAAAGGATAAGTCAAAACCTAAAATCTTTTATGGAAAATATATACAAAGAATTAGAACAATCTATCGAAGGAGAACTCCTTATAGATTTAGCATCCAGACGACTTTATGCAACAGATGCCTCCATCTATCAACAACTCCCTAGCGCCGTTGTTCGCCCCAAGCATAAAGAAGATTGTATCAAAATTGTCGCATTTGCTCACCAACATCAAATTCCACTGATACCTAGAGCGGCGGGAACCAGTGTTGCGGGGCAATGTGTGGGGCAGGGCATGGTTGTCGATATATCGCGCTATATGACGCGCATTGTTGGTGCCCTTAAAGATAATACTATTCGCGTACAACCCGGGGTCATTCTTGACGATTTGAATCAGTTTGTTGCTAAAAACAATCTCAAATTTGCACAAGATATCTCAACATCTAATCGCTGCATGATGGGTGGCATGATAGGCAATAACGCTTGCGGTTCACATTCTTTGCTCTATGGGACGACGCGTGATCATGTTATCGAAGTCGAAGTTGTCTTGTCTGATGCTTCGGTGGTACGTTTTGGTCCATTGGATCAAGCTGAACTCAATAATAAACTTAAGCAGCCAGGGCTCGAAGGCAATATTTATCGCTCAATCTACCAGGCTATTGAAAACAATCATGAGCGCATTAAAGCCTCCTATCCTAAACCAAACATTATTCGGCGCAATACTGGTTATGCCTTGGATTATCTCGCAAATGCTTGGCATGACAAAACTTTTAATCTGGCGCCCTTTTTTTGCGGCTCAGAAGGCACATTGGGTTTGTTGACAGAAGCCACTTTACAATTGGTGCCCATGCAGAAAGAAAAATTGTTAATCGCTGTCCATTTTCATGACTTGGCAGAGGCTATGCGTGCTACAATCGCCATTTTACCACATCAACCCGCCGCCATTGAATTGATGGATGACAAAATCTTAGCCTGTACTCAAGATAATTTAGCCCAACGTGAAAATCGTTTTTGGATTCAGGGCGAACCACAAGCGGTGTTAGTCGTCGAACTTGATGTAGAACAACGCGCTAAACAACTGATTCAAGATTTACAACAACAAAATCTTGGCTATGCTTATCCCATCATTAAAGGTTCACAAATGAGCAAAGTGTGGGCATTACGCAAGGCGGGACTCGGCTTACTCATGGGCATACGAAGTGAAAAAAAAGCAGTGGCGGTGATTGAAGATACAGCGGTGGCTGTGTCAGATTTACCAGACTATGTTGTCCAAATCCAACAAATTATGGAAAAACATCAGACGCAATGCGTTTATTATGGACATGCAGCAGTTGGCTTATTACATTTGCGCCCAGAATTGAATCTCAGAGACGCGCAGGACAAAAAAAACTTTTTAAGTATTGCTGATCAAGTCGCGGATTTGGTGGCTCAATTTAAAGGCTCATTATCCGGTGAACACGGTGATGGGCGAGTGCGCAGTCCTTATGTCAAAAAAATGCTCGGTGATGAAGTTTATCAATTACTTGTCCAAATCAAACACGCTTTTGATCCCAACAATATTTTTAATCCTAATAAAATTATTAGCGATTTGCCGATTGATCAGAATTGGCGCTTTGAAAATATCTCCCAAAAAACCACAATTCAGCCCCAATTTGATTGGGATTTAGGATTGACAGCTGCCACCGAAAAATGTAATGGTTCAGGCGCTTGTCGAAAAAGCGCAGGCACCATGTGCCCCTCCTACATGGCAACTCAAGAAGAATACTACTCAACACGTGGACGTGCCAACCTGCTTAGACAAGCGCTTAATTCAAGCAATCCCCTAGAAGAATTTGCTGCTGAAGAATTGAAAAAAACCTTAGATTTATGTCTCTCATGTAAAGGTTGTCGCTCAGAATGTCCCGCCAGCGTTGATATGGCGCGACTCAAAGCCGAATTTTTGCATCATTACTACCAACAAAAAGGGCTACCACTGAAAACGAGATTGATGCGTTACTACCCCCTAATGCTCAAAATAGGCGCTCAATTTCCAACATTAAGCAACAGCGCTTGGCTAAAAAAAATCTTGCAACGCCAATTACCCCCCATTGCCAAACAGTCCTTAAAAAAATGGTGGCAACAACATCGCATTGAACCCCAATCGCACAAATCGGTGATTTTATTGTGTGACATTTTCACACAATACCATGAACCCCAAATCGCGCAAGCCGCCATCCAATTTTTAGCACACAACGGCTACCACGTCACCCCAATTTTTTTACAAGATTCTCCCCGTTTATTAATCAGCCTAGGATTGCTCAAGGAGGCAAAAAAATCCCTAGAGCACCTATTTAAACAATGTGAAGATTCAGACATCATTGGCTTAGAACCCTCAGAATTGCTCACTTTAAGAGATGAAGCCGTTGATTTAGTGGGGCGCACAAAACGTGCCAAACTTTTTGAAGAATTTATCCTTCAAGAAATATCGCAGGGACAAATAACCCAATTACCCTATAAAAAACAAAATATTATCGTACACGTTCACTGCCACCAAAAATCGCTAGTTGGCATAAACACCACCATTTCCGCCCTCAAACAACTCCCTGGTGCCACCGTCACTGCCTTATCAACGGGCTGTTGTGGCATGGCAGGCGCATTTGGTTATGAACACAAAACACTCTCACTCAAAATTGGAGAGCTGCAATTATTTCCAGCCCTCAGAAATGCCCCCACTGATGCGCTTATCGTTGCCACTGGCACAAGTTGTCGGCATCAAATTGCAGAAGGGGTTGGTATGAGGGCGCTGCACCCGGCGCAAGTTTTTTGGGAACAGTGCATAGACATCTAGGGTGTCCTTGCTTAGTCACCATAGAGTTGATTGATAGGGGTTGATTTTATACTCAAAGCCCCTATCAATGTATATATTGATATCATAACTACAAGGATTACATTATCGATGCGGATAAATCAAAACCACGCCTGCGCCTTTGACTTATCCCTTCTTAAAAGTAATCCGTGTAGTTATAGATTTTGACTTTTAACCATTGGAAAAAAAAATGAACAAATCACCAACCCTACCACTAACACTATGGCTCATAGCAATAAACACAAATATAAAGGATAGGAGCATGACATACCTTGGATTAAAAGGTGCGTATGAGGCACCCTACATCCAAATCACTTCAATCCTTTCATTCACCACTTCTCTCTTTCCTACCTTATTCCAATCCTTAATCTTGCCTTTGCTAAAAATGATTAACCAGCCACTATCCAAACTGAGTCGATCCAAATAATCAATTAGTTGCTTTTTTCCATCCTTAAGGGCATGATTACTACTTAACTTTAATTCAAAGGCAAAGCGTTCTCCAGCAAATTCAATACATAAATCTAATCGTCCCAAACCGGCTGCATATTCTCGGCTGATTTGCCCACCACCATTGACGATACGCTGTAACCAAGCCATAAATAATAAATGATGTGCGGCTTCTGTGTAGGTACGACGCTTAGTCAGCATTTCACTGTGTTGCTTATAAAATTCAATATACGTGGATAAGAGTTTCTCAATATCCAATTTGCCATTTGGTTTGATATACCATTGTGGATTAATACCGAGCATCTCTTGTCGAGTAGCCGTTAATTCTCTTGGAATAATTTCACGATAAATTGGGTTGGCAATTTCTAAACCAATTGTGCCTTTACGGATTAACCCCAAATCAATTAAGTATTGTTGATCTTCATGAAGGAGTTCTTCTTCATTATTTGCACCGATTAAGATGGCTTCAATAATCCGTGCCACTCTTGGTTCTGTCAACTTATCCGCCAGTTGATCTAAATGGACATCCCGTCGTTGAATTAAAATTTCAGCGGCGTTATCGACATCTGCCTTGGTCACTTTTTCTTGGAAAGAAATGGCTTGTTCATCAAAACACAATTCTCTCCCCAAAGCATTCACTAACCAAGGTTGTCCGCGAGTTAAGTAATAAATTTGTTGTATCGCTGGATGGGTAAAAGATTGCCCAGTTTCTTTTGTATGCTGGGCGTATAAGTCTTTTATTTGTTCATAAGTGAAATTATTTAGTAGAATGGATTTTTCTTTTATGTTAAAAGCAGACCCACCTATCACATAATCTTGTGCGCTATCTGAATAAATCCGATAATCACGAATATCGCGTAAACCGATTAAACATAAGGCATGAGGAAACGCTTTGGGACGTTGACTATAACCATTACGTAATTGACGTAAAACTGAAAGCAATCCATCTCCAATCAAGGCATCGACTTCATCCATTAAAATCACTAGAGGTTTGGGTAATTCTAAACACCAACGCGCTAAAAATGTTGAAAAACTATTAATACTCCCTTCCATACAGCGAGGAGAGGGTTGAAGTGATTTTGGCAAATTAATTTCAGCCTTTAGCTGAAATTCATTTACAATCGTTTGATTGACTTCTGCAATTTTATTACGCCAAGGTTGAGCGGCTTCTATATTGACATATAAGGTAATATACTTTGCCTCATTATTCAAATGCTCCATCAATTGCAACATTAATGTGGTTTTACCTGTTTGACGGGGAGCATGAACTATAAAATAATGTTTGTTATCAATAAGTTTTTTAAATTGTTTAAAGTTTGTGGCTGTTGGCACCATGTAATGATCAGTGGGAATGCAAGGGCCTGCGGTATTAAATGTTTTCATTGTCGTATCCTAAGTACCCGTTCACAAATTGTCCAGCAATAGTTTAACTGATGTTACGCACTTTTGTTCTTGTTCCCTTAGCAAAAGTTATTATATTATTATACACTACCTCATCGTACAGGTTGCAATATTATTTCCGGAGTTTTCAACAAAATGATCAATAACAGAATAGCAAGACTTGCAGTCAATGAAGAAGGATTTGTATTTGATCCCCAGACGGGAGAAAGTTTTACCGTCAATGAAACCGGTAGGGTGATCCTCAAAACGCTTATTGAGTTCAAGGATGAAGGGGCTATCGCTCTGAAATTGACTGAGCAATTTGATGTTTCTCCTCAAGAGGCACAAGCGGATGTTCGGGATTTTATCGACCATTTGCGTGCTTATCAACTTTTGTAGGGGATGTCATGGACGAAATTATTGTGGGTGTGACTGGTATTAATGCTTCAGATAATCCTGCCCCTGGTATCGGTGTGGCAAGGAGCTTAAAAGAGGATAAAGGGTTAAAGGTTAAAATCGTTGGACTTGCCTATGATGCGATGGAGCCAGGGATTTATATGGATTGGTTTATTGATAAATCTTTTTTGATTCCCTATCCCTCCGTAGGGTATGAGGCGTTGATGGAGCGGCTTTTGTATATTAAACATACTTTTGGCTTGGATGTGGTTGTGCCGACTTTAGACAGTGAATTGCCTTTTTTTATGAAATATCGCAGCGAATTGGCGCATCACGGTATCAACACATTTTTGCCTAGCGAGGAGCAGTTTCGATTGCGTAGTAAGGATAGGCTGGCTGCGATTGCTGAACAGTCAGGATTACAAGCGCCTAAGCAGGCGGTGGTGAGCTCCTACAATGAGCTCGCAAAAGCGGTGCAAGAAATTGGGCTGCCCGTAATGGTTAAAGGGGCACTTTATAAGGCTTATCGTGCTTCTACCTTCGATACGGCGATGGCTTATTTTGGCAAAATCGTGGCGCAGTGGGGCTATCCTGTTATTATTCAGCAAGCGGTGACTGGCGAAGAAATGAATGTCATTGGGGTTGGTGATGGTACTGGTGAGCTTGCAGGACAGGTAGCCGTGAAAAAAATGAGTGTGACGGAGCTGGGCAAGATTTGGACAGGTGTGACGATACTTCACCCTGGGTTATTTTCCGCTTCGCAGCGTTTTGTGGAAAAAACTTTGTGGCAAGGTGCCTTTGAAATGGAATGTATGGTTGATCAAGAAACCGTTTATTTGATTGAAATCAATCCTCGCTTTCCAGCTTGGGTTTATTTTGCCACCGGCGTTGGTGTCAATTTACCCGCCATGCTATTGAGACACGCGCTGGGCAAAAAGGTGGGAGCCGCCGAAGATTATGAAGCGGGCAAACTATATATTCGCTATACCAACGAACAAATTTGTGATATGAGCCGTTTTCAAAACATAATCACCAGGGGAGAGTCATGAGCAAAAAATCTTATGTGAAGCCGACAATTCTTAAGCTACAAAGCGGCTTGATGAACAAATTTGGTGCATCACCTTACTACGCTCGCAAGGTACGCACTGCCATTGATGGTGTCTCTATTGACGATTTGGTCGAACAATTTGGCTCGCCACTGTTTGTGTTTTCTGAGCAAAAAATGCGTCAAACCATTAGAGAAGCCAAAGAGGCTTTTGCCTCTCGCTATCCCAATGTCACCTTTGGTTGGTCCTACAAAACCAATTACTTAGATGCGATTAATGCCATCTACCATCAAGAGGGCAGTATTGCTGAAGTGGTGTCGGAAATGGAATATGACAAAGCGCGTCAATTGGGTATTCCAGGGCAAGATATTATTTTTAATGGTCCTCATAAATCACAGTCTGCGCTCAAAAAGGCGGCAGAAGAGGGCGCTAAAATACATGTCGACCATTTTGACGAAATTGACGATTTAGAAAAAGTGGCTGATGCGCTAGGCAAAGAAATCTCGGTTGGTATCCGCCTTAACCTGGATTCCGGTATCCATCCCCAATGGAACCGGTTTGGCTTTAACCTCGAATCGGGACAAGCAATGGATGCGGTGCGTCGCTTGCAAATGGGTGGCAAACTCAAATTGAACGGGTTGCATTGTCATATTGGTACCTTTATTTTAGAACCAGAGGCTTACAAAACCCAAGCAGAAAAAATGGTTGGTTTTGGCTACCAACTCGAAGAACAGTTTGGTATCACCATCGACTATTTGGACATTGGCGGTGGTTTTCCCTCTAAAAACAAACTAAAAGGCACCTTTTTACCACCCGATGTCAGTATTCCTCCCTTGGACAGCTTTGCCGAAAAGCTGACTGAAGGACTTTATAACGCGCTCAAACCAGGAGATTTTCCCAAGCTCTATTTGGAAACTGGCAGAGCACTCATCGACGAAGCCGGTTATCTCATCACAACCGTTTTCGCCGCCAAACGATTGCCTGATGGACGCAAAAGCTATGTGT
>CAYFOB010000010.1:0-363 GCA_964344525.1 uncultured Thiomargarita sp. | reverse complement strand
ATGCGGGTGTCAATTTATTGTTTACCGCCACTTGGTACAAATTTACCGTTGAAACAGATCGAGAATTGCAAGGATTGGGTGAGCCTGCCCTGTTAAATGGACCCCTTTGTATGAACATTGATGTGGTGGATGAAGGCACCTTGTTACCACCGATGAGGCGGGGTACCCGGTTGATTCTGTCCCCGGTTGGTGCTTACAATGTTACCCAATGGATGCAATTTATTGAATATCGCCCAGCAGTGGTATTGATCACAGAAAAGGGCAAAATGGCGTTAATTCGTGAAAAGGAAGAGTTAAGTGATCTTCTGCGACGGGAGCGACTGCCTGAACATTTAAGGTTAAAAAGGTGATGGAACAACATTT
>CAYFOB010000009.1:21472-24244 GCA_964344525.1 uncultured Thiomargarita sp. | reverse complement strand
AATGCGGATTTTTTCCTCAAATCAATCACATAAATCATAAAAATCACAGTTCAAATCGACAAGAGGAGTTAAAGATTATGATGGGGGTTATAAAACAACAAGCAACTGTTCAACCTGATGGCTTTATTAAATTACGTTCTCCAGAACTCTTCGATTTTGACAAGAATAATAGGCTGGTTAAGAAATCAGCATTGGATAGGTAAAAACCATTTCCAAAACATTGATGGCAAATGGGAACAAAATAAGGTTAAATAGGTCAATCAATTTCACAAACCGGACTGAAAGGTTTTGGAAACCTGTCAGGTTTTTGGAAGTTATTTTTCTGAACATCTATAGCTCGCCAGATTGAAAACGAAAAGTGGCTTGAATCTGAGAATTGCTAAATCCCCGAGATTGTAAAAAACGAACTTGTTTGCCAAATTCACGCTTGCCTTGTGGCAAACTTTGCCCAAAACGTTTTTGTCGAGCTTGACAAGCAAGTGTTTTCCAAATGACATCATGGGTATCTAACACACCTATCAACAAATCTCCTGTGATACCGCGTTCTCGCAATTCTTGTTGAATACGTAATGGTCCAAAGCCCTTATTCATCCTAAGACGTACATAACTTTCGGCAAAACGCTCATCACTGAGCAAATTATCTGCCTGCAATTGGATAAGTACGCTATCGACCACATTTTCTTCAAAGCCTTTACGTACCAATTTGTTGCGTAATTCTAAGCTAGCATGTTCGCGCCTCGATAAATAGTCCATCGCGCTATAACGTGCTTGCGTGGATGAGGATGGATCAATCATGTTATCAGATCAATTTGATGATGAGGATAGAAACCAAGTTTATTGCATAAACTTGGTTTCTCAATGGGTTTAGGCAGCAGTTTTCTTAGCAGCTGCCGTTTTCCGTGTTGTGGCGCTTGTCTTTGCCGTTGTCTTTTCTGTGGCAGTTGTCTTTGTTTTTTCTGCACCCGCTTTAGGCAACAATTTATTCCGAACTTCCTGCTCAATGGTTTGGGCAATTTCTGGGTTCTCTTTCAAATAGGTGCGCACATTTTCTTTGCCCTGACCAATCTTATTGCCTTTGTAGCTATACCACGCTTTGTCAATAATTTCGTATTTTGTTCCCAAATCAATCAGTTCACTTTCGTGAGAAATACCTTCCCCGTAGATAATATCAAACACCACTTCTTTAAATGGTGGTGCAACTTTATTTTTAACAATTTTAACACGGGTTTCGTTACCAATCACTTCCTCGCCTCGTTTGACTGCACCAATGCGTCGTATATCAAGGCGTACGCTGGAATAAAATTTGAGGGCATTACCACCCGTCGTGGTTTCAGGGCTACCAAACATCACACCAATTTTCATGCGAATTTGGTTGATGAAAATGACCAAAGTACCGGTGCGATTAATATTGGCCGTCAATTTACGCAGAGCTTGCGACATCAAACGAGCTTGTAATCCCATATGTGAATCACCCATATCGCCTTCAATTTCTGCTTTCGGTGTGAGAGCGGCTACAGAATCAACCACCACTAAATCGAATGTACCAGAGCGTACCAGGGTATCGGTGATTTCTAAAGCCTCTTCACCGTCGTTGGGTTGCGCCAAATATAATTCACTAACTTTAACACCGATATTTTCGGCATAACGGCTATCCAAGGCATGTTCAGCATCAACAAACGCGGCTAAACCACCTTTTTTCTGAATTTCAGCGGCCACTTGCAATGTGAGTGTTGTTTTTCCTGACGCTTCTGGACCATAAATTTCAATAACACGTCCCATTGGTAAGCCACCCACACCGAGGGCTATATCTAACCCCAAAGAACCCGTCGAAACGGTTTCAACCTCAAGTGTTGTATTCATTTCACCTAAACGCATAACGGCCCCTTTACCGAACTGTTTTTCGATTTGTTTCAGTGTGGCCGTTAATGCTTGTTTTTTGGTATCATCCATTTAATTTTACTCGCTAAGTTGTTGTGTTTTACGGGCTAATATTATCTCATAAAACTGTACCATTTGCAAAGTTTTTTTTGATCATGTTTTGGTGAAAAATAAACCATCAGCCCATGTAAAATGGATATTATTCCGCTTCTGTGCTATTGCCAGAGAGTTGGGTGCAGTGGGTTTGCATGCCTTCTATGTTTGTACATAGAATTTTGGGTAAGTTGGTGGTAATTTTTAACTACATGGATGTTTTTTGCACTGAGAATAAAGCGACTGATTTCTGCTCCTTGACTGAATGACTCTCAGCGAATTGGTATTTGCCAGATGCCCTAAGTTCAAGCTCTAATTCTTTATAATGTTCCAAGAAATTTAAATAAATTATTGATGCAATTAATAATATTAATGGTTTGAACCTGTGCAAAATATTTGCGCTATCCTCAGTCAAAACCATGCACTGTTGGATGATACTTATCTAATAACATATTTAAACAAATATAGCAAATATCAACACAGCCTAGAAAAATCAATACTTGATAACTGATAACTAATAACAAAAACTCAGTCAAAGTTGAAAAGGCACCTTGAAATGGTGTATAAAAAAAATTCTGAAAAGATAGAGAGAAAAAATCATGGCAATGAAACGTTGCAAAGCAAATTTGCATTTTTATGATGCGGACAAAAACAAAGAAGGTTGCCCTTATTGTCGGAATGTTGATGATGATGTGAGCGAGACGGAGGGTATCAATAAAACTGTGGGTGAAACAATGGGCGATCTCAGTGAAACTTATCGCGCCAGTTCAACTACTAGCGTTGATAGTAGCCCCACGATAG
>CAYFOB010000009.1:18730-21462 GCA_964344525.1 uncultured Thiomargarita sp. | reverse complement strand
AGATTATGATCCAAAAAATTTGGATGGGCTAACAATAGGCGATGCATATCAAAGTTTTGAGCCTGTGGTAGGTTGGTTAGTTTGCACAGAAGGACCCAACAAAGGTCGGGATTATAGAATTTGTGCCAGAGCAAGGTCAAATTTTATTTCTAGGGAACCGGGCAAAAACATCAGTATTGTAATCAGTGGTGATAATTCGATTTCACGTGATCAACATGCTGAAATTCTTTATGATGCTGATGACAATACTTTTTCCTTAATACGCAAGGTAAGTCCTGCGGTTAAGCTGAATGATAAAAAAGTGAAAGTTTCTGAAGATTTAAAGCCTTATGATGAGATAACGCTCGGCAAGTCAAAATTTCATTTTGTGCCGTACTGTAGTGGAGAGATTAAATGGAAAGAGTGATTTTCCATTGTTGCCTATTTTTTGCCTTGACTGCCCAGGCTGAAGTCGTTGAATTGTCGATTTCGCAGGTGGACGTTTATTTGCCTGATATTAAAATCTATAGCAATCTCATGGATGAGAATAAACAACCATTATCGCTGGATGGATTGGTCGTGCGAGTCAACTTAGATGGCAATCAGGTTGAATTGATAGAACCGCCAACTCTATTTGGGACGACTGGCAAAGGTGTGGCTTATACTTTTTTGTTGGATGTGTCTGGCTCAATGAAAGGCGCACCGTATAGAGGAGCGATTGATGCGATCGCGGGTTTATTTAACCACATGAACGAGAATGAGGTCGTTGCGGTGCTTACGTTTGGGGATGAGGTTCGGACAATGACGGATTTTACTCGCCCAAGCCAAAGATTGTTTGAGAATTTGCGGGAAATAACCCCTAATGCCCAAAAAACCCATTTTTATGAAGCAATACAACAAGCATTTGTTTTAAATAAGCGTCGAGAAATCGGTTTACCAACACGCCGCGCAATTCTGGTTATTACTGATGGGAAAGATGAAGGTAGCGGCATTAGGTTGGATGATTTATTGGCGAATGAAATTCGACGGCGTCCTATTCCAATCTATTCCGTCGGATTTAGCAAACTGAGGCAGGATAAAGAAAAATTTTTGGATGAATTGAAGCGTATATCCATTTTAAGCGGGGGTGCTTATGTACGAAGTGATGTACATAACAGCTTTGCAGAAATCTATGCAAAAACGTTTGGCGATATTCAGCAACAAATGTATGTTCAGGTTCGCGCACCAGAAGATATGCGTGCCGATGGTCAAGCACATGTGTTACAAGTGGTTGTCGGTGATGGCGCTGGTAACCACACAAGCGATACCAAGAATGTATTCTTTTTGGATGCCCAAGTGGGCGAGAATGGATTTTTACCATGGCATTATATGGCTTTAGGGGGAATATTACTTTTTTTAATCATTTGGTTGATTGTACGAAAAAGCAAACCACCAAAAACCACTTCTACTGACTATGCTTCAAATGAGAATTTAGGAGAAACCGCGCTCGTTGTGAAAAAGACTGAAGAACATTTTTCCAGAAAAATGGCATTTGTTGTGACTGATAGTCAGGATGAAGGGCTGCAGAGCGTACTCTCTGTCGGAGAAAAAGGTATTTTGATGGGTCGTAAAAGTCCAGGAATGACGCCTGATATTGTACTGAATGATCCTAAAGTGTCTAGACCACATTGTTTGTTACAAGCTGGGGAAGATTGGTTTCGCGTCGAAAACCAGAGTACCGTGAGACCCACCTTCGTTAATGGAATTCGTATTAATGAGGCACAGATATTTAAAGATGACGAATGTGTCATCAATATCGGTGATACCACCATCCGCATCAACTTTTTATAATTAACATGCAATTACTTTCAGAACTACAAATTGGGGCTGCACAAGAGCAAGGTGCGCGAAAAGAACAGCAAGATTATTTTGCCGTGACTGAGCCTGAAATGGGCTTTCTTGTTGTGTTAGCGGACGGCATGGGGGGGCATCCCGGAAGCGGTAACGCCAGCGTGATTGCAGTCAATACTTTTGTGAAGTATTACAATGAAGAAATCGCCAAGCATACTGATAACCAAAAAGCGTTGGATTATGCATTGACGGCTGCCAATAAAGCCGTTTTTGAGGCTAATCAAAAAATGAATGCCGATATGGGTACCACTTTGGTGGCTGGTGTCGTCCAAGATAAAAAGTTTCACTGGTTATCGGTGGGAGATAGTAGCCTTTATTTATACACAGATGGCAAACTGACCAAAATCAACAAAACCCATTCTCATGCGGCTGAAATCCAGGAAAAAACGGGTCTGTTGAAAGAAGTGGATCCCAAAAAACGTCACATGTTGACCAGTTACCTAGGGCTAAAAGAGATTCCCAAGATAGATTTTTCAGAAAGCTATTATGAATTGGAATTGGGCAATAAAATTTTGTTGTGCAGTGATGGTTTGGACAATGCCCTAAATCAAGCAGAAATTGAAGACTGTTTACGCCGAGAAATGCCATCGCAAGAAAAATGCGATAAACTGATGGCTCATGCATTAGGCAAAAAACGCGCTAATCAGGATAATATTACTGTTATATTGTTAGAATTGGAACCTAAAACCGAAGTACCTTCAAGTACAACTGATTCAAAGACAGGAAAATATTGGCTGCCATTGGCATTTTTACAACAAAAATTTGGAAATTTTTGGCGACCATTGGAATTTTGGCAAAGGATTGTTTCAATTTCAGCTGTCTTGTTGTTGGTATTGCTGAGTATTTGGTTCTTCAGCTTCGAT
>CAYFOB010000009.1:12332-18720 GCA_964344525.1 uncultured Thiomargarita sp. | reverse complement strand
CTAGATGTTTCAGACTCCAAGGAGCCAAGTGAGAAAACACCTCCCGTTTCTCCTCAAGAAGATAATGAGAGAAAAACACCTAATAAACCTGATTATAAATCCAAAAAATGTCATAATGGCTTAAGACTTAAAGAGATACAAGAAGTATTACAATTGCCACAATATAACTATTACCAGGGAGCACTTGATGGAATCTGGGGTGCTAAGACAGAGAAAGCAATCAAAGAATATCAGAAATTTAATGGTATCACTCCAGCAACTGGTAGTTTAACTCAAAAAACGTGTGAATTTTTGTTAAGAGAGCTTATACCCAATTCACAAGGCGCAGAGTCACAAATCGTGCCAGACGTACCACAACATAATGCAGAACAACCATTTTAGTTAGAAAATGAACAAATTTGTTTTTTTTATTATTATTACAAGCCTTTTTTTCATCACAAGCTGTACATCAATACAGAAGATGGAAAAAAGTGTAGGGCGGGTATTATGCTTCTCAGGAGAACAAGTTATTAGTAGTGGTTCCGGATTTGTCATCAATAATCAGGGCGTTTTTGTGACTAATAATCACGTCATCGCTTCTTGTCAAACGGTTCAAGTGGCATTCAGTGAACATGAAAAAATTGAAGCTGAAATCAAATGGTCATCAGAAGCGCTGGATTTATCTATTATCCAGTTAAGTGACCATAATTATCCCGCTTTGCCTCTTGTTCCGTTGGAGTTAGTCGAAAAAGGTCAAGAAGCGATTGCTATAGGTTATCCTGGGGCGGCTGATGCGCTTGGAGGCACAACCAATTTTTATGATCCCAAAATGACGGCTGGCAAAGTCAGTAATATTACCCGCGACGAACAGGGAATAAATGTTCTTCAGACGGATGCAGCCGTCAACCTTGGAAATAGTGGTGGCCCTCTACTTAATGTTTGTGGTAGCGTCATTGGCATCAATACTTTTAAACCAGACTTCACGCGACAATTTACGGAACAGCTCATAAACGCCCTAACAAGAGGAGACACGCCTACAATTCAGCCCACTGAGGGTATTAATTGGGCTGTCCAATCGTCGTTGTTGATCAAACAACTCGAAGATCAAAATATTCCTTATACGCAAACCCGTTTGAGTTGCACCGGGCTCAAACGGCAACTTTATACAGATCCTTGGAGTGTTTTGACATTTGCCCTTTCTTTCCTGTTTGCCGTGATTGCCCTCTATATTTCTATGAGCCAATCACGTCGCCAAATTGTCAAACAAGGAGTTACCCAGATGGGACGAACACTTTTGGGCGATTCTCATGTCAAAGGTTATTTAAAGGGCTTAAATGGTACCTTTGCAGACGCAGAAATTCCATTGGAAGAAAGTGATGTGATATTAGGCAGAGACCCTAAATTAGCGAATATTGTGTTTGATGCTCAAGACAAAAAGATTGGTCGACGTCACGCCCGCCTTGGCTATCGTTCAAAAACGCATGAATTTATTTTAGAAGATTTGTATTCTGGGCATGGTACCTTTTTTAAAGATAAAAAACTGCCAGGAGGAAAGGAAGTGAGATTGAAATCGGGGGATACCTTTTATCTAGCCTCTCTGGCACAGACTTTTCGGGTGGAAGAAAAATAATGAACAATTTTATTCATGTATGTCCTCATTGTTTTACAAATAAGCAAAATGCAAACCAATGCCCTTCTTGTGGCTATGAGGAAACCTCTTCTCAACTAAACCCTTTATATCTTAAACCCAGGACAATTTTAAATCAGCGATATTTGATTGGTAATGTTATAGGACATGGCGGTTTTGGTATTACTTATATTGGTTGGGATACAACATTAGAAAGAAAAGTGGCGATTAAGGAATTTCTACCAACAACTTTAGCGACTCGTATTTCTGAAACAAATGATGGACATACCAAATATACAGTCATGCATACCAGCAACCAAGAAGAGGCTTTTAAAAAAGGATTGAAAAAATTTAAGAAAGAAGCTGGTATTCTTGCTAAGTTAAGTCACGAAAACGTTGTTAGGGTGATTGATTATCTTGAAACCTACAATACGGGATATATTATCATGGAATATGTGGGACAAGAAGATTTGTCTCAACTCATCAAACGACAACCTGAAAAACGGCTTTCTGTGGATGAAACCTTAGGCATTTTTTTGCAGATACTTAGCGCACTGAAAGTGATCCATGCGAACGGGATTTATCATCAAGATATTTCTTTGCAAAACATAAGGATGGTTGATGGTCAAAAACCTGTTTTGATTGATTTTGGCGCAGCTCGGTACATTGTTGGGGAACTCAGTCAGAGTTTAGATAGAATTTTTAAGCCTGGTTATTCGCCAGTGGAACAAATCAGTAATGATCACAAAAAGATTGGTCCTTGGACTGATATTTATGCTTGTGGGGCGGTGTTTTATGCCATGATTATGGGAGAATTACCGCCACCCTCTCTTGATAGATTGGATCGGGATGATTTGATAGCGCCTGCCCCAAAAATTTCATCATCACTAAACAATGCCGTTCTGAAAGCACTTTCTGTCAGAATTGGAGACCGATTTCAAACGGCAGATGAATTTGAAATAGCACTCAAACTTGATGATGAGAAGAAAAAACGGGGCATCTTTTCTACCCTCGCAATAGGAACAGTTGTATTATTGTTGATTGTTTTTTTGTTAAGAGAAGGTATTTGGTTTTACAACAAGGATGGTTATTTTCAGGAAAACTCACAATTTATTGAAAAGGAAATCGCTCTTCCGTTTACTGAGTCTTTAAGCGGTACTCAAACAACTCCAACGTCTCCAGAACCTGATGAAAGTAGCGAGCTGCCTGTCTTTCCACAAGAATTTGATAGCCAATCAAAAAATTGTAATAATGGTTTAATACTTAAAGAGATACAAGAAGTATTACAACAACCAGATAATAACTATTACCATGACAAAATTGATGGCTTATGGGGACCTAATACAGAAAAAGCGATCAAAGAATATCAAATGCATAATGGCATCACTCCAGTAACTGGAAGTCTTACTCAAAAAACTTGTGAATTATTGTTATCTGAATTTCTATTACCATAAGGATTAAAAAATGGTATATACTCTCAACACAATGGCACAAGTAACATTTTCGTTCTGAATGAAATACCAAATAGCTCCAATATTCTAAAAATCTGATTCAGTACTTAACTTCTTGTCAACTTCCATTGTAACCACATGAATTTAAAATTTGATGAAACCAAGCTAAAGTCCCAATTGGAACTGGGCAAGAAAATTTTAACGATCCTATTAACGACTTTTTGGCACATAAAAAAGAACATTGTCTCTGAACCCAATGAAGATTTGTTGACGCTTGGATATGCTGAAAAAAGCGAACCTGGGGGGCGAGAGTATAATGAAGATTGTTGTGGTTTGTTTGCAGATCAAGAAAATAGGCGATATTGTTACGTCATTGCCGACGGTTTAGGCGGGCACCAAGGTGGAAATATAGCTTCTAAATTAGCCGTCAGTCATATTTTAAAAAATTTTTCGCGGGTGACAAATCAAAACTTAAAAACGGAATTGAATGCGATTTTGCAAGAAGTCAATGATCTGATTTTGGACGAAGGCGTTAAGTCTTTCCATTTCCAAGATATGAAAACAACTTGTGTTGTATTGATTATCCTAGATTGTTTTGCTTATTGGGCGCATGTCGGTGATAGTCGATTATACATTCTTAGACAAAACCAAATTATTCACCGTACTGAAGATCATTCTGTAGTTCAAGCCTTAGTTAAAATGGGCGAAATTAAGCCTGAAGAAGCTAACAACCACCCTCAGCGTAGTCAGTTATTGAAAGCGTTGGGAACAAAATATGAATTAACACCAACGATTCAAGACAGCGGTTTTAAGCTGCGTCAGGGAGATGCCCTATTATTGTGTACTGATGGTTTTTGGGAACATCTTCAAGAAAGTTTTATTGCAAAATTAACAGCGCTACCTGTACAAAAAAGCGAAACAATACTGGACTTTTATTTTCAAAAAGCGATTCAAACGGGTCAAGCGAAAACCGCTAAGTACGATAATTTAACAGCTCAACTGATTATGGTGAAATAAGATGCCCCAAAATACGGTACCTCGCAATACGGACGCCACTCCAGTCAATTTCAAAAATATTTGTCTGTACTGCCTGCATGATACAGGGGGCCATATCCCCTGTCCAACCTGCCGTTGTGAGAGGCCTTTTAATTATGAAAATCCTGCGGAACAAATGGCTTTAAAACCAGGTACAATTCTGAATGAAGCATCTTCTCCAATTTTAATGGGTCGTTGTCTGGGAACGGGGGGATTTGGTATTACCTACTTAGGCTTGGAGGGATTGTTGGGTCAAGTGATCGCTGTCAAAGAGTTTTTACCTATTAAAGTGGCAGGGCGTGTAGATGATAAAATCATAGCTCATAAAGATCAGGAAGAAATTTACAAATATGGGCTCGGAAAGTTTGTTGAAGAAGCCAGAATGTTGCTGCGTTTTCAAACTTATCCTAATTTGGTGACAATTGGTCGTGTTTTTTTGGAAAACAACACAGCTTATTTTACCATGAGCTATAGCGCAGGAATGACTCTGGAAGAATATGTCAAAAATAAAGGCGGCATCTCCCAAAGAGAGTTATTGGATATCATGCAAGAAGTGCTTAACGGTTTAAAAATAGTACATGATGAAGATATTTTTCACCGCGATATCAAACCTTCCAACATTTATATTCCTCACGAGCCTGATATTAAACCTTTTCTATTAGATTTCGGTAGTGCCCGACAAGCAATGCGTGGCAATGTGATTATGTCTGTTTTTATGACGCCCGGTTATGCGCCAGTTGAACAATATAAAAAAACGGAAAAACAAGGGGCTTATACAGATATATATGCCTGTGCCGCAACGATGTATGCTTGCATGAGAGCTCGTTTTAATCAGCATGGCACTATTGTTCCTCCTCCTGAGGCGCTAGATATTTGTAATAAAAATGTCAAACTTGAGCCACTTAAAAAAATCAGTAAACAACCAGTGACGGAAGAATTCAGTAAAGCGGTTCATTTTGGCTTGCAATGTCAACCTCAGAAAAGACCACAATCCATCGCTGAATTTGAGGAGGTTTTAGGGTTTAGTCAAATAACACCATCAAAGCATTATGAGCTGCTAGGGATTGCTGGAGAATATGAAGGCGTTACCATTCCTTTGAATGAAGGACCTGTTATACTTGGTAGAAATCCTAAAAAATGTCACTTGGTTATTCCTGATCATCCCCTGAGCCAAGTTTCTGGAAAACATTGCAAAATTTTGCTAGAAAACGGGAAAGTTTATTTGCAAGACGTTTCCCGCCATGGCACCACAGTTAATGACTCTAACAAGATACACCATCAAACAACGGTGCTCAAGCCAGATGATACTTTAAATTTACAGGGAGAAGCGGTTTTTAAAATTATTCAATCTGAAGCGCAAAAACGCACGCCTGCCACTTTTTTGCAACGCTTGACCGCATGGTTTATTGATTCGATGGTGATTACTGTCGGCTCTTTTCTCATCTTATTTGTTGAATCAATTGCACTAGGGGTTTTTGGTATCCTTTTTGAACAAGGAACTCGATTTGCAGAATTGTTAAACACAACAGGAGGAATAATATTGCTAGCCACTTTATTTATGATTCCATGGATTTATAATGCGGCTATGGAAAGCTCCTTGAAACAAGCAACCCTTGGAAAAATGGCACTGGGCATTAGCGTCACAAATCTGTCTGGTCAACGAATCTCTTTTTGGCGTGCCAGTGGGCGTTATTTTAGTAAAATTTTTTCAAGTCTTATTCTAATGATTGGATTTATCATGCCTATTTTTACCAAAAAGAAACAGGCGTTGCATGATATAATTGCAAAATGTCTTGTTATTAGTAGTTGATGTTACAAACATGAAAACCAAACTGTTAAAAAACCTCACAAAATACCCAGAAATTTTCTCAATTCTTGAGAATTGTCCCAACTTAATGATCGCAGATAATATCGATCAATTACAGGACTTAGCTTGTGGCAATGCGGAAAAAAATTCCTTTACAGTAGAATACACGTTACCCGATGGGCGTTGTGTGACTGAAGCCACTGTTGCGCGTGTACGTAATGGCATTGTTGCCAATTATCCTGAACCTGAAATGCGGCGACGTGATCCTAATTGTTTGTTAATTGGAGATAACAAGCCCTCTGATAAACCGAGATTTAAGGATCGTTTTAATGAAGACTTTTCTACCTTGAGAAATGAAACATTTTCTTGGTTAGGTCATCAAGATTTAGCCATATTTGCTTTTAAAACCGGTGCTATTGATATTGGTGAAGATGCGCTTGCAATTGTGCCAATCAATGCCGCATTTTTTGCGTTAGGATTGGCGCTTCT
>CAYFOB010000009.1:0-12293 GCA_964344525.1 uncultured Thiomargarita sp. | reverse complement strand
CACTTTAAAGGCAAACAAATTGTTGTCCATAACCGATTGGACGATATTCACGAGATTTTTTCATATAACCTCTATCCTGGACCCAGCGCCAAAAAAGGGGTTTATGGTGCCTTGATACGCCAAGGTGAAGCAGAAGGCTGGGTAACAGCGCATTGTTCAGCGGTTGAAGTGGTTACACCGTATGACAATGTTGTGACCTTTATGCATGAAGGTGCCAGCGGTAGTGGTAAAAGTGAAATGCTCGAACAACCACATCGTTTGCCTGATGGACAAATGCTCAAAGGGTATAACCTCGTCACTGGCGAAAAACGCTATGTGGAAATTCTACGCACTTGTGATTTGCGCCCTATTTGCGACGATATGGCACTGTGCCATCCTGATATCCAAGAGAAAAACGGCAAATTGTGGCTAATAGATGCTGAAGATGGCTGGTTTGTCCGTGTTGACCATATCAACGAATATGGAATGGATCCTGAACTGGAAAAGTTAACAGCGTCTCCTCCCAAACCGTTGCTATTCCTTAACATTGATGCCGTTCCTGACAGTCGCGCATTGATTTGGGAACATATTGAAGATAGCCCAGGCGTGAAATGCCCAAATCCGCGAGTTATCATACCACGCTCAATCATTCCAAACATTGTGGCGCGAAAACCAGTGAGCATTGATATTCGAAGTATGGGTATTCGGACGCCCCCCTGCACGCGACACAAACCAACCTACGGTATTATAGGCATGGTTCATCTTCTCCCCCCTGCATTAGCTTGGCTGTGGCGTTTAGTTGTTCCACGTGGTTTTAGCAATCCCAGTATTGTTGACACAGGGGGCATGAGCAGTGAAGGAGTCGGCAGCTATTGGCCCTTTTCGACAGGAAAAAAAGTGGAACAAGCCAATATTCTCCTTCAACAAATTGAACAAACGTTTCGCACACAGTACATATTGATACCAAATCAACACATAGGCGCATGGAAAACGGGTTTTATGTCAGAATGGCTAGCGCGAGATTACCTGGCACGTAGAGGAAATGCGCGATTTAAGGAAAACCAAATTGTTCCGGCACGATGCCCCTTACTCGGCTATGCCCTCAGCACCATGCGTATTGAAGGTAGCCGTGTCTCCCATTGGTTCCTAGAAGTGAACACACAACCCGAAGTGGGAAAACAAGGTTATGATCAAGGCGCAAAAATCTTGCAAGCCTATTTCCACGAACACCTCAAACAATTTCTCACACCCGATTTATTGCCGATGGGACAACAAATTATAGAATGTTGTCTCAATAATGGTAACGTGGAAGATTATAAGAGCTTTTTTCCTGGGGCGAAATAATAACTGATGTTACGCACCCTGTTTCTAAAACCCATGAATAACTACACGGATTACTTTTAATAAAGGATAAACCCCATTAATGAAGTGTTTTTGACTTATCCTTTATTAAAAGTAATCCTTGTAGTTATTTATGGTTTTGGAACAAAAACTAACCAATAACACATGCCCATACTTACCAGCCCCTCGATTCCCCATATCAAAATTCAAACACCAAAACTTATCGCTCTAGCCAGCTAGAGTAACGCAAGGGGCCAAAAAATACACCTCACCGAGACTGATAAGGGAATGGTGATTTTTTTGCGCCAGTCAAAAACTGATCAGAATAAACGAGGGCGAAAGATTGGAATTTCAAGGGCAAGCCGTGAGGGAGATATTTGTCCTGTTCAAGCTCTTCAAAATTGGATAGAGGTATTAAAACAGCATGGAATAACAAAAGGTGCGTTGTTTCGTAATGTTGACCGTAGAAATGGCAAAAGCAAAATGATAGGCGATTCACTGACACGACGTTCAGTGTCGCGTATGCTCAAGAAATACGCTGAAAAGGCGGACAAAGTGAAACGAAAAAAAATTACAACAAAAGGTTTTATTTGAAAAAAACTATGATATAATAGCTACGCGTTTTGTGACACTTCCAACAAAGTGAAACGAAACCCAACCAAAAGACAACCCCTTGGCTTTGTAAAGAAGCTAAGGGGCCAAATTCCTAACTATTTGTAAAGGCTCATCATGAGGTCCAGTTAAAATATATTCAATAACAGAATCAAGATCATTCTGAATATCAAAGAAAGACATCCATTCTTGTAAATTTAATAATCCTTTCATAAGCACATTCTTTTGCCCGTTAGTAAATAGTTTTTTTTTGACTTTACATCTAGCTCCTCTACCGCCATCAATCCGACTCATTTGACCTGAACGTCCTGGAAGTCCTGTTCTCATTCTAGCAATATTACTTTGCTCAAAAACGTAAATTTTCATAAATCCTTCAAGATGACAAACTAAAGGTTTTATTGCATCATCATGCAATTGACAACCTCCATTTTGTCTGTCTAAGTAACGACACCATTCATCTTTAACATCACCTTGATTATCTACAAAAAAAACTTTGCGCCTTTCATTCACAACGTAAATAGTTTCTTCACTTGATTGAGTCATGTAGGTCAGGTTAGATTTTTTGGCGGAGCCAAAAAACGTAACCCGACTCACTATCTACAAGGGGAATGTCGGGTTACGTTTTTTTGCGGTGCAAAAAAAGCTAACCCGACCTACATAGCTTTGCTTTTTCTTGGACGTCTCACAATTTTTTTTCCGACATCATAACCACGCTCTCCTGGAGTTTCAGTCGTTTTACAGCGAAGGCTATCAACAATGGCAGCACTTGGAATGTCCTCATGTCTCTCTTTTTCTCGGACTTTGGAACGTAAACGGTCATGGACTTTCTGCCAAGTGCCATCAAGTCGCCATTGGCGCTTTTCACACACCCTCTTACCAACTCCAATCTCCTATACCATTCCAAACGAGTTCTAATTCTCGTTTATCGTGACGATATTTAACCTTAAACGTTTGATAAGCCAATTGCATTGCTTCAAAACCACCGAGTTCATTGAGTTTTTCACCAATTGTACGTGCTTTAGGTTTATGTTTGCCTAAAAAAACATTTCTATCTTCATTATCAGCTTGTGTATTATTAAAACTCATCGCTTCTAATTCTTTGATGAGTGATTGGAATTCTGGATTGTTGGTTAGTGTCATGCCTTTTGACCTCTGGCTGAAATTTCTACTTTTGTTTTAATACCAGCAAAGTAATATCATCATATACCTTTTGCTCACCAATGTATTGCTTCACCTCGGTAATGATGGCTTGTTGTATTTCTGATACCGAAAAGTGCCAATTGCGAGTAATGGCGTTACACAAACGTTCAATACCATACTCTACCTGATCTTGGTTGACTGCTTCAGTAATACCATCAGTGTATAGCACCACACCATCACCAGGTTGTAATTGTACTTCCCGTTGTGAGACATATTCACTCATTTCTGCCATCATCCCAATTGGAAAGCCTAAATCAACCGTATCCATTCGCTCAAGTTCGCCATTTTGCCGTACCAACAACATTTCTTCATGTTGTCCTGTCAAACGTAAAATGCCACCGACTTCCGCAGGTTGATAATCCACTAAAGAGAGGGTTAGATTTTTATTTGAATTCATTCGTTGGGCATTATGATAAACCGTACAATTGAGAGCCTCAAAAAAATGTTTATAATCACTAATCCCACTATCTAACAAGCTACGCACTGCGGCTTGCACCATCAACATCAATACGCCACTTTCAAGCCCATGTCCTGTGACATCGCCCATCGCACAAATGATACGATTATCATATTGAATGATATCATAGTAGTCTCCACCCACTTCTTCGGCCGGTTCCATAAATGCGGCAACATCTAAGTGCGCCACTTCCTTCACCTCCGCTTCTAGCGGAAGTACCATTTTTTGTATTTGGTGCGCCACTTCTAATTCGCTACTCATACGCAAATTATCAGCTTGGAGACGTTCATTTAATCTTTTTATTTTTTTGCTCGCTGCAGCCAATTCTAAAGCGCTAGCGCACTGATTCGTCATGATAGAAATCATGTCTTTTTCTTCATGACTTAACTGCGCGTTTTCTAAGCAAATAAAACTTTTTTCTTCCATTTCAAGTGGAATCAGGGTGATATTGGACGGTGTTGAGGCTTCTGAACAAGCCTGCACAATTTTTTGCGCTTCGGAATCTGAAGTAAATTTGCCAGTGGCCGCTTGAATCCGTGTTCCATGATCACTTAACTTGATTACCATAGCATTGTTGATGTTTTTATTTTCGTACAGCTGACAAAGGTGAAGAATATGGGTAAGAATCAATTCATAGAGTTTTTGAATAGATTGATCAGGTTGGTATAACTCCTTCGCCAGTTCCAAAACAGATTGAAGCCCCTTGCGATTAGTGTTAAGGGTACTTAAATCATGGTAGGATTTTAAAGCCAAACGCATGGTGGTGTACAGTTTTTCTGTCGTCAGTTCTGTCTTGTCTTTATAATCGTTAATGTCGTAACATTGTACAACCTTTTTTTCTGGCGCAGTCCCTGGTTGTCCTGTGCGAATAATAAGACGTATTAATGAATTTTTGAGTTCTTGACGAATAAATTCAACCAATCTTAATCCAGCATCATCGGTTTCCATGACGACATCAACCAAGGCAACCGCTATATCTGGTTCAATGTGTAAAATTTCCCGTGCTTCAATCCCTGACATGGCTTGAAAAATATGCAATTTTTTGCCGGCAAATTCAAAGTTTTTCAGGTTAAAACGAGTAACAGAGTGGATATCCGGTTCATCATCAACAATAAGTACTTTCCAAGGAGGAAGCTTAGCAGTTTCTTTGGTACGATTTTTTTTCTTTTTGACAATTTTCATCAATAACATCCTATTAAAAAGTCACAGGAAAACCAATTTGAAACATGACCCCATTGTTGGGAGTACTATCACAATTCATGCTCCCTTTTAATTGGGTAGTCACAAGGTTGTAACAAATATATAGCCCTAAACCACTGCCACCATGAGCGCGAGAGGTGGTAAAAAACGGTTCAAAAATTTTTTCCAAGTTTTCTGGCGCAATGCCTTTGCCAGTATCAGAATATTCTAAATGCAAATTGTCCTCCATCAATGTCACTGCAATATTAATCTCTCCCGCATCATTATCAAAACCATGTATCAAGCTATTCATTATTAAATGGTTGAGAATCTGCTCTAATGTGTCTGGCACACTATAGATAGCCAAACTTTCAGGACACTCCAGCTTGATACTGGCCTGTTCAAATTTATTGATCACATTTTTGATAACCGACTTAACCTGAAATTGCACGATATTTTCCGTTGCTTGATCAACCGCAGCGCGTTTAAAGTTGCGGATCAAATTGGCTGCCCGTTTTAAATTGGACATGGTAATGTTTGCCGCTTCATTAACATTTTCCAAGCTATCAACCAATTCATCTTCATCAACTTCCTCCTGTTCAAGTAATTGATGAATGTTTTGCGTATTTTCTTGTAGGCTTGAAATCGCACCAACTGCAACCCCAACAGGCGTATTAATCTCATGGGCAAAACCGGCGACCAAGCGCCCTAGCGAAGCCATTTTTTCACTTTGCACTAATTCCTGGCGGGTGCGTGTCAATTCCTCTATATTAGCATTCAAATGTGCGGTTAAATCTTGAATGCGTAAATGTGTGGTAATACGTGCGATGAGTTCTTCAGGTTGCATGGGTTTGGTAATGTAATCCACTCCCCCCACTTCAAATCCTTTAATCTTATCCTCAAGACTTTCCAGCGCCGTCATAAAAATGATTGGTATATCAGCTGTGCTTTCATTTGCTTTTAATTGACGACAAGTTTCAAAACCATTTATGCCTGGCATCATCACGTCTAATAAGATTAGATCAGGATGGCTCGTTTTAGCGATTTCCAGCCCCCTTTCACCCGTTTGGGTTACTTTGATAGAAAATCCACATTCTCGCAAGTGATAGATCAACACATCGATGGGATTATCATCAACAAATAATATGGAATATTTTTTTAAATCAATTGGTTGGGCGGTTGCTACCTTGTTCATTTCTTTTTTTCCCCTTTGCAAAGCGCTGCTTGGAACGAAAATAAATTTGTTATGGAGTGCAGCGCTTTGCAACATCACGGTTTAAAACTTTCCACTGGAAACTCAAAAGTAAATTTAACCCCGTTGCCAGGTGTATTGTCACAAGTCATGCTACCATTTAATTGAGTAGTCACAATATTGTAACAAATATACAACCCGAGCCCACTGCCACCATGAGCGCGGTGGGTCGTAAAAAACGGTTCAAAAATTTTTTCCAAATTTTCCGGTGGAATACCTTTGCCTGTGTCAGAATATTCTAGGCGCAAATTCTTTGCATTGAGTGTCACCGCAATATTGATATATCCCGCATTTTTCCCTTCTTCAAAGCCATGTATCAGACTATTTATCATCAAATTAACCAGAATTTGTTCTAATGTGCCTGGGATACCATAAATAGACAAATCATTGGGACAATCCACTTGTATTTTGATATCGGTTTTTTTGAACTTGCTAGTTAGCGTGTTGATGATGTCTCCTATCGCCTCTTTGAGATTAAATTGTCTCGCATCTTCCGCTGTTTGGTCAACGGCTGTGCGTCTAAAACTCTTGATCAAATCAGCTGCCCGTTTTAAATTAGACAAAGTGAGAATCGTTGCTTCATTAACATGTTCCAAAATCTCAAACAATTCCTCTTCATCAACCTCATCTTGTTCAAGCAAGCGGTGAATGCGCTTATTCTTATCTTGTAGACTTGAAGCAGCGCCAACGGCAACACCAATCGGAGTATTCACTTCATGGGCAAAACCGGCCACCAACCGCCCTAGTGAAGCCATTTTTTCGCTTTGCACAAGTTCATTGCGGGTTTCTGTCAATTCCTCTATTTTCGCATTCAAATTGGCTGTTAAATCTCGAATGCGCAAATGTGTGGTGATACGCGCTAGGGCTTCTTCATGTTGTATAGGCTTGGTGACGTAATCCACGCCCCCTGCTTGAAAACCTTTGACCTTATCCTCGACGCTTTCTAGCGCAGTCATAAAAATCACAGGAATTGTTGCCGTGCTTTCATCTGCTTTTAACCGATTACATGTTTCAAAGCCATCTATTCCTGGCATCATCACATCTAATAAGATTATATCAGGGTGAGTCAATCGAGCCCTTTGCAAGCCCGTTTCTCCATCACGCGCTACCATGACTTCAAAACCACAGTCTTCCAAATAATCGAATAAAACGCCCAAATTAGTGGGGTTATCATCCACAAGTAGTATGGAATAGTTTTTAAAATCAATTGCTTGGGTAGCAAGATTCATTGACTTCCCCCCAGATATTGTTTTGCTAAGGCGACTAGCTGTTCATCCTCAAAGCCATTAACCAATTCTCGCAATTTCTTGGCAAAGGGGATGTATTTGTCATCCAACGCCTCAAGATGTGTTGCCTGTTCCAGAATTCGTCGCATTTTCCCCCTAATGGCTAAGTCATATAAAATTTTCAACTCTGCCTCTGGCGGTGGAACCAATGCGCCAGTTGAGTTGTCTTGTTGAGCTTCTTCAACCACAGAGTAAACCCATTCTAACTTTAAATGAGTTTCCAGCAAAGCAAAAAGTTTTGAAACATCCAGCGGCTTATGCAGAAAAGCATTACACCCCGCAATTTGGTTATGATCCAGAACGCTTGCAGATATGGCTATAATGACCACATTCTCTAATTCAGGTATTTGCCGTATTTTTTGCGCCATTTCAAATCCTGTCATCACAGGCATCACTAAATCACTAAAAATGAGCGCTGGTTGAATTTCGCAGGCTTTTGCGACGGCTTCTTGACCATTGGCAGCTTCTTCGATTTCAAATCCAAGAGGTTCCAGTAAACGAAGCAACATCGTACGATTTTGTGCTTTATCGTCCACAATAAGCACTTTTTGGCGTTTTCCTTTGTAGCCAACGATTTCTTTTCCTTGGCGGGCTTCACTGCTTTTTGCCGCAATAGCAGGCAAGTTCAAATCAAACCAAAAAGTACTGCCTTTGCCAAGCTCACTTTTGACTTTCAGTTCACTGGCCATCAATTCCACTAATTGTCGGCTAATTGACAAGCCCAAGCCAGTACCCGCAGCCCGACGTTGAGTATCGCCCACCTGTTCAAAAGCCATAAAGATTGTTTCTAATTGCTCAGGACTCATCCCCACGCCTGTGTCTTCTATCTCAAAACGGAGATTAACCAAGTTATCATCAGAAACGTCTTTTTCCCGAATCACCCTCAAAACCACACGCCCTTGATCGGTAAATTTGACAGCATTGCCCAACAAGTTAATTAAAACTTGTCGCAAACGTTTTTCATCGGCCTGTATCCCAGTGGGTAAAGTGTTTACAGGTTCATATTCAAATAAAACATCCTTTTGCTGGGCACGCATACGGATAATGCCTGTGATACCTTCCAAAAAGTGAGAAAAATGAAAATTTGTCGGATAGAGTTCCATTTTACGCGCTTCGATCTTGGAAATATCTAAAACATCGTTGATCAGTGTTAATAAGTGTTCACCGCTGTTGTGTATGATGTTTAAACCATCTATTTGCTTCAGACTGAGCCCTTTGCTCCGTTTGAGAATTTGAGCATAGCCCAAGATACCATTGAGCGGTGTTCGCAATTCGTGACTCATATTGGATAAAAACTCACTTTTAGCATTGTTGGCAATTTCAGCGCTTTCTTTGGCTTCTGCTAATTCAAGGGTTTGCTTTTCCAAACGTTGAGTCCGTTCATGTACCAATTCTTCTAAATGATCACGATGGCGCTTAAGTTCTTTTTCTACTTGCTTGCGCCGTTCAATTTCGGCAGTCCGCTCAATCACCTGTTCTTCCAATTGGCTGTTCAGGGCATGTAGTTTGCCTTGTTGCTCAAATATCTGTATCGCCATATCATTAAAAGCCCGGCTCAAAGTACCAAATTCTCCTTGAAATTGGGCAACACGCAGAGTATAATCACCTTTGGCAAAGGCTTGCATTGTATTGACCAGTTGGGTTAATGGATGGACAACATTGCGCCGCACCAACAATGTCACCAAAATAAAAATAGCGATAAAAGCAGCTAATTGAAAGATAATATCTTGTCGAAAGGAGGCCCAGGTTTTTTCAAAAATGGTGGATGCGGGTAGTTTGATGCTTAAAATGCCGCGCAAATCACCGACTTTATAATTCCAAGCGCTATCGTACAATCGACGGATGGTTTCTGGCGCATCTTCACGTTTTCCATGACATTTGATGCAATGTTTTTCTATCCAAATGGGGCGTGCATAGAGATAAAACGGTTCGTCATTTAAAGTGGTAAACGGTTTAAAAAGCAATTTTTCTTTTGGATGTTCACGAAAATATTCCATGGCTTTTAATTCAACTTCATCAGCAGCATGATCAGGATTACGTGGTTGATCAGAAACATTATTAAAAGAAAATCCAGAATCATCCCACTTGGAATAATTGGCAGAAATTTTACCGATGGCATAAGCTGGTAGAAAATGGAGTGTTGTTTCAGTCAGGGGCACCTGATAATCTAAGAAAACCTTTTGTTGGACTCTGCGATAAGTCATCAATAAATTTCTGACTTTTTCCGCCTGCTCCAACAAACTTTTTTCCACCTCTTGTCTTGTATTTTGGTAATTGATAAGCTCAACTCCAATAAAAAACATCAACAGGATGGCCCCAATAACAAGCAACAATTTCGCTTGAATACCCATTGTAATAGACCTCCAATAAGACAATTAACTTCTTGTCAAAGTACCTGCATCAAAATGAAGTTGTAACTTATCCAGCGCAGAAGCGCATTGATTAACCATGATGCTAATCAAGTTTTTATCCGCTTCATTAAGATATTGAGCATTTTCAAGGTAGATAAACCCTAAGTGGAATCAAAATTGCGCCAGATGACAACAATTCGCTGTTTTTTATTTCAAAAACACGCTTTGAACAGGTTTTTATGATATCCTCAACTTCTGCATCGTTTAGATTGACCAATCTACCTGTGCCAGCTTGAACCATCGGTTGATTATCGTTAGTCGTGACAACAATACCATTACTGATGGAAGAAATCAGACCCGTATCACCTAGATTGCACAAGCCTATAATTTGGGTAAGTACCCCATTAAAAAATTGGCTGAGGGATTCAGGATGGTATAATTCAGGAGCGGCATCAAGAATTTTGGTCAGCGCCTTTCTGTTAGTATCAAGCGTACTGAGATCACGGAAAGATTTCAAAGCGATACGCATAGTCGTATAAAGTTTGCCAGCAGTCAGTTCTGTCTTGTCTTTGTAGTCGTCAATATCGTAACGTTCAATCACCTCTTTTTCTGGCGCTAAACCGGGTTGACCGGTGCGAATAATCAGTCTAATCAATGGATATTTGAGTTCATTGCGGATAAAATCCACTAGCCGCAATCCGGCATCATCGGTTTCCATAACCACATCAATGATAGCGACTGCCATGTCTGGTTCAGCAGCCAAAATTTCTCGCGCCTCGACACCTGACATGGCTTGAAATATCTGTAATTTTTTGCCTGCAAAGTTAAAATCGCTGAGCGCCAAGCGAGTCATGGCGTGAATATCAGCTTCATCATCGACGATGAGTATTTTCCAAGGGGGCCGTTTTAGCTTTTGTGTTGCACCACTGTTGCTTTTTGTCTTTCTAATGATTTTCATGGGTGTGATTACCTCCTATCGTTACATAGTCCAAAATAAATTCCTCAAAGTGTGGTAGAAAAAATTGTACACTATGCCTAATATTTAAACAAACTCACTGTTTTAATATCTTTATTAGTAATTAATAATATTCCTTATTAAGAATATATATTTATGACAACACAAGATTCTTCAAAAAGCAAATGGCGTTTTTTTTCTAGTCATGATACAGCACAACCTGGACCCATTGTACTTGATAGGCGACATATTTATATTTTACCAAGCAAAGCAGGATTGGGCTTTGGACTCGTATTGTTTATCATGTTGCTTGGTTCTATAAATTACAATAATAGCATGGGCTATGCACTCACCTTTTTATTAGCCAGTGTGGGGATAGTTTCCATTTTACATACCCATCGTACTTTGTTGGGATTACGCATAGAGGCGGGTAAAGTACATCCCGTGTTTGCTGGAGAAACTGCGCAGTTTCAGTTATGGTTGGATAATCATGGACAAGCGGCACGCTATGTTTTAGTTTGGCAGCGCGATGATTCGACATTTGTCATAGATGTACCGGCTGATCAGCATGTGGGTATCAATATCCCTGTTTCCACAGCGCAACGTGGACGCGCTTTTTTAGGGCGTGTTATGGTGCACTCCCATTTTCCTTTGGGACTTTTTCGCGCTTGGTCCTACGTTCATTTGGATGTTTCTACTTTGGTTTATCCACAACCGTTTGGGCATAAAACTTTGCCTTTGGGTGAACAATCGGATAATGTGGGTGAAGGTAGTTTCCGTGAAGGTGGGGGGGAAGATTTTATTGGTTATCGTGATTATCAATTGGGGGATTCGCCACGACATATTGATTGGAAAGCGGTGGCGCGTGGGCAAAATTGGATAATTAAACAATTTGGTGGGCTTCGTGCGGCAACTGTGTGGTTGACTTGGGATGATGTGAGCGTGTTTAATAACGTTGAGCTGGCTTTATCGCAGTTATGTTTGTGGATATTGGTTGCTGAAAGTCAGGGAGCAGAGTATGGATTAAAAATCCCTGGCTGCACTCTTGAGCCGAATAGGGGGAATGAGCATCGTGAACTTTGTTTAGAAGCCTTGGCTTTACACCCCCTCTCTAAATCTGAAAAAACATGATAACATTGTTCAACCCAAGTACCTGGGTAAACTTGAGGCAAACAAATCATGAAAACAAATAACCTTTTTAAGGGAAAACCATTTGTTGGAAGGAGCAAAGAAATTGAGAATTTGAAGAAATTTTTTGCCACCGTGCCGGATTCTATTTTGTTTCTCTATGGACCCAAATCATCAGGCAAGAGTTCGTTGCTCCTCAAAGTGATTGAAGATTTGGATACGCAAAAACATTCTATCAATCACATTAGCTTGAGAAATGTCTTGATTTATGATTTTAAAAGTTTTCTCAATGTGTTTTTTCCGCAAGATTTTAGGGGAAAATTCCAAGATATTGCATCTGGTATTACGTTTAATACTGGCTTTTTTAGCATTGGGGTGGCGGATGAAAATTTTCTCAAGGAAAATCCTTTTGGTGTGATGTCGGCTAAGCTAAAGCAAGCGAGAGAAAAAGGCATTATTCCAATTATCATCATTGATGAAATTCAAGAACTCAAAAACATCTATAGCTTTTCAGAAAAATATTTTGCTTTTATTTTAAGAAGTTAAGTGACCT
>CAYFOB010000008.1:14451-24253 GCA_964344525.1 uncultured Thiomargarita sp. | reverse complement strand
CCACTTTCACGAGTATACCAGTCGAAGAGTTCAACAACTTCATCATGAGTCAAATTCGGAATATGGACACTACGTTGGACATTGAAAGGTGAACCTTTCATATTTTCTATGCCCAAGACGGTGCGTACCCCAATTAAAGCCAAGCCATGTAACAGGTAATCCTTTTCACCGGTTGATTTATCCACTTGGCGAATGTGGTAAATATTACGAAAAAAACCGATTAAACCTGCGATAACTCCTTCATCTAGCCCATCAAATTCATCTAAAATCAAAATCAAGGGCTTATTGAGGGTTGTTCGTTTAAACAACAAATCAAATTCTTCTAAAGTATTTATGGAAAGATTCTCTAAGCCCAAATTTTCTATCAATTTCCTGCCCAATATTTGCGCGACACGATTAATATCGGTGACATTAGAGATATCTTGCAAAGGTAGGTAAACCACATCAAACTGGTTCTCCTGCCGAAGCTTCAATAAAACTTCTCGCATAATCCAAGTTTTGCCAGTTTGACGCGGTGCCCAAACGGTGATGTAATGTCCTCCTTTGTTGGGATCATCACCCAAAAGTTCTTGATAGGCTTCGTCTATCAATTTTTGACGGGGAACGTAATAATGTAATTCCCTATCAATAGGACCATAAGAGGAAAATTTTCGCATATTTTAAGCTCCATTTTTAGCAGGGATAAATCAAAAATTCTTTACTCTAAAACCACACCACAATCTTGAATACGCTTGACAAGCTGGTACATATCTACGTTTGTTCCCATAATTCTATCTTGAAAACCAATTTTGTAATGTGGTTTTGAACTTGTTAAATGCCTCATCAGTGCAACGTCCAAAACTGACCTTTTCAGCTAGCCGTTGATATAAAACTGAAGAACGTGGTTTGCGTACTTGTCTCAAAGCTGCTTCCATGCTTTCTTTTGGTCTTGTCGGCTTGATCTCATTTTCGCGTAAAAATCCTTGGTTTTTTAGCCATCTATTTAAATCGGGTTGTTTGTTTTTCCAACCCAATATCTCAGCAACATGTGGCGAATCACTCCATACCCAAATTTCCAATTCAGGCTCTAACACAATAGCTGCAGCTTGTTGCCAACCAGCACGAAACAACTTATATTCGACTTTTTGTTCTAATTGTTGTCGAGTTAAATCCTCACGACCAGATCCTTCTCTATCAAATAAAATCAAGGCACAGGTATATTGACTTAAAGAAGTTCGCAAAAAATGATGTCCATCATTGAGACAACCAGGATCATTGTGGGGATGAACAAAAATGTCAAAAGTTATTTGGCGTATTGAAAGTGCTTGGGGGCGACTCAATATGCCTTTGACGGAATATTCCATATTCTTATCTGCAACCAAAATGACTAAATCTTTCATCCCAATACGCCTCCCGCAAATAAAACCCCAAGATTGGTTTCACCCTTCCAATGCTTTAAGGCGGGATGTGCACTACCTTTCACAATTGTTGTTGCCCCTTCTTTGGCAAAGCATAATACTTCATCCACTTGCGCCATACTCAAAATCACCGGCGAATGGGTTGCTAATAAAACTTGGGCATCATAAACTGATGATAAGGATTGATAAACGGTTTCCACCGCTCGCGGGTGAATGCCATTTTCCGGTTCTTCAACTAAATAAATACCAGATAAATTGGGTAAATAAGCAGGTAAAGTTAAAGCCAACAATCTTAATGTACCATCTGATATCATCCATGAAGGGACTTCTAAGCCACCCTGATAACGTATCACTAGATAACGATGTCTATCTTCAGGGCGTACTATGGTACGAATATCTTCAATATCGTCAAGGGCGGTTTGCAAATGGCTAATCCAATCTTGATAATTTTCAAAGTGTTGTTGATATAGCCAATCTATCATCCAAGGCAAATTAGAACCATCTGGTTTAAAAACACGTTGTTGTCCAGGCGGACTGGGTTGGCGCATTAATTGACTATTGAGGATTAATTGTTGTATTCCGGTGGTGAGTAAATTTTTAAACCAAACAGTCGCCGGAAATTGAGACTCATCTTCTGGTAAATTACCCAGCGCCGAGCGATGAGAACCCAGTTTAAATTGTATGGTTTCTGGGGAGACTTCTGGACGGAAATTGTCACGTTCAGTATCTTTGTGGATTACGAGGCGTTTTAAATGCTGTCCAATTAAATAAACGCTTTCATGCAATATTGAATTTTCCTTGTTGATTAAATCCATACCAATCGTGACTTCATAACGAATTTTGTCAAAAGTCTTTGCTCTATTGTTAAGATGTTGGTTGTTAGGTATCAAGGCTTCAATTGCTATATCAAATTGTGTTCCAGTTTTTCCCCAGAATAAATCAGATAAATTGTGGCTACGCTCGGAAATAGTCGCTTCTAGCCCACTTGAAACTAAGCGTCCCAGTAAGGCGAAAACATCAAGAAAAGTCGTTTTACCGCTGGCATTGGGTCCAACAAGAATATGGAATGCCCCCAAGGATTGCTGGACATTACGCAAGCAACGGAAATTTTTGGCTTCAATTTGAGTAATGATCATAAATTTTATTCCAAAACCACGCCACAATCTCGAATACGCTTGACAAGCCGGTGCATATCTAATCCACGTTGCCCGGTGCCAACCATGCGTAGGCGATTATTTTGATCCAAAACGATTGAAATTTGTGGTGTTCGTGCGCGTTCAAGTTGAGAGACACGAGACGATATTATTACTATTATTTTACTTAGACTTTAACTAATCACCTCAAAAGCTTTGTAATGATAGCCAACACGGACGCGATAAATGGCAAAGTCATTACGATCAATCGTGAATATCCGTGAAATTTTTAAAACTTGGGCTGCTGTAACCAGTGAAGCATCAGCTAAATCCATGGGACGATCACGATAGGTTTCCATCAGTTGCAAAGCTATTTGAAAAGTTTCTTTATCAAAAAACCATAAGCTTAATCCACCTTTGCTTACAAATTCTCTCAAGGTATCAGCACCTTTACTGTTAGGTGTTAATAAATGGAATGCTTCAGTTAAAACCGGCACTGTGGTAATGAGCGTATCATTAAGCGTTTGTAATACTGTTTGACTATGTTGGTGTTGTCTGTCTTTTGGATCAAAAAGAGCAACTAAAGGGCCTGTATCAACTAAAGTCATCGTTGTAATTTCCTTCGCAATACTGTTTTAACGCCTTCTTTCACCTGTGAAGATGGCACACACGCATACCCCCCTTCGCCTAAATCCAATTGTTTATAAATCTCATACGGTTGAACGGTAGGCGACTGGCTTGACTTAAAACGCTCTTGTAACAACATTAAACCTTGTTTCAAGGCTTCTGAGATATTTAATTTGGAAATTGCCATCACAGCTTGTAAGGCTTGCTCTGCTTCATCATCTAAACAAACTTGTTGGTGAATTGCCATAATATTTCCTCAGTTAAGTAAAAAAAAATTTAAAATCGCTCATCTATTCGCTCCTTTTTATACGCGCTTTTGTTTCAACTATCAAGCAAAGCGCTGCTTGGAAACATCAGTGACTTACTCGTTAAGTATTTTCCATATTTGCAAACGAATATCAAATTGATCAAATACTCTTTTCAATTTATAAACTGCTGGGTAGTAGTGCAATGTGGATGATGTGATAAAATGATAATATTCCACAAAAGGTATCTGTTTCAAAAAAAAGCAAGGGCCATTTAACAATTGAATGTGATGAACTTTGGTCATTTGTTGACAAAAAAGAAAATAAACAATGGATATGGTTAGCAATTGACCGAGATACAAGAGAAATTGTTGGCGTTGCGGCAGGTGTAGTAGTTACCAAACGGCCAAAGAATTATGGAATTCTCTACCTGGGGTTTATCGCCAATGTGCTGTGAGCTATACCGATTTTTGGGAAGCTTATTCACTGATTTTTCCAAGTGTTCGTCATCATGCGGTTGGCAAGGAAACTGGACAAACCAGTCATATTGAGCGTTTCAATTGTACATTAAGACAACGAATTTCCCGTTTAGTTAGAAAAGCACTGTCTTTTTCAAAAAAACTTTCAAACCATATCGGGGCTATTTGGTATTTCATTCATCATACCTTGGCAACCTGATTATCATCATCCACATTGCACTACTACCAAAACTTTTAGCCCTTTCTGGTGGTCTATCTTCTTCTAATAACAAGACTATTTTCACAGATTGACGTTTTTCAGAGAAAAGCTGATGGTAAAATGGCTGAAGTTCTTCATTGAAGGCACGAAAAGCACCATATAACCCGGCAATGGTATCTCTTACATTTTTGCCTCTGCAAAAACCGTAAAATTTTTAATGGTTAATGATTTCAACATGTTATTTACCAAAGGTTTATCACTTAGCAGAAATTTTCTGGAAAGCCAATTCGATCCGGCGGCATCGCGCCCACCATTCATTTTGATTTTCTCCGGCTTTTTTAGCAACTGGGCGGCTTTCACCAAGTCCCTCTATGTTGAGATGGTAATCTACTCCTTGTTTCAGATTTTTGGCATTTAAGTGTTCTTTGATAATGTTTGCGACAAAAAGTGCGCGTCGGTAAGACAATATATAATTATAATTATCATCTCCTGTCTCATCTGCATGCCCCCGGATGAAAATGTTGCGACTATTTGTATGAGAATCCACCCAGCTTTTAATTTTTTTGATAGCCTTATTAAGAGCAACATCAGTCATATCAAATTTATTCCATTTGTCATATTGAAATTTTATTTTTTATCGTCATTTTTTGAATGTCTATACTCCTAAAAGTTTGGCACTATGCCATAATCTTTAGCAATAGAGTGCAATATTTCACGTGCTTTTTTGAAATCCAAGCGCCCAATACAATTTTCTAAAGTTTCCAGTGCCTCACCAAATTCTTGGGTTGAAAGTTGTTGGCGAAATATTTCAAAGAGTTTATTGGCATTCATGTTGTTTTTGAGAAGTGAATTGTCAAGTTCCCTGAACAGGCAAGCAAGTTCAATCTGCGTATTCCTTTCTACATTTTCTGGGGCTTGGTATTTTTCTACAACATCGGCTGCTTCAAAAACGGGAAGTAAAGATTTTTCCAAATTTTTGACTAATCGTTCAACAAGCGCGTGTTTTTCTTGCCTGAGTGCCGATTCTAAAGATTGGGCTGCCGTAAAAACTTCCATAGCGCCAAGCGTGCCTGCTACCCCTTTCAATGTATGAGAAAGATAGTGGGCTGTTTGAGTGTCTCCATTAGCGAGCACAATTTGGAGTTTTTCAATAATATTCGCGTTCTTCCCCTTAAACTCCACAAGCAATTTTTTGAACAATCGAATATTTCCATTTAATCGCATCATAGCCTCTGAACAATTAATGCCTGGTAAATGAGTGGGAAAATTCGTGTTAGGGGCCTCTTTTTTCATGATTGGCCCTGTTGCAGCTGGGAACCATTGGCTCAACGTTTGAAATAGGTTTTCTACATCAATGGGCTTATTAACATAATCATTCATGCCAAATTCTAGGCACTTTTCCCGTTCACCTATCATAGCATTTGCGGTCATTGCAATGATAGGTAATTCTCTGCTCAAAGTTTCCCTGATAATATATGCCGCTTTATAACCGTCCATTTCAGGCATTTGTATGTCCATGAGTATTGCTGAAAAATTCGTATCTTCTTTTAGCTTTTCTATGGCGATCTTGCCATTATCTGCTATTTTGACAACAATACCAACACTTTCCAAAATCTCCTGGGCGGCTTGTTGATTAATCGTATTATCCTCAACCAACAGAACACGGTGTCCACAAAGATTGGGCGGTACAACGACTTGACTTGATGATGCTTGGTGTTTTGGTTGTAATTTTTTACCCTCGCGCTGTCGGGCGCTGAGACCAAAGCTTGCTGTAAAAGTAAATAAACTCCCTTTGCCAAGTTCGCTTTCTGCTCCGATATTCCCCCCCATCAATTTAACCAATTGCTTGCTGATAGCTAAACCCAGCCCAGTGCCACCATATTGGCGAGTTGTTGAACTATCTGCTTGGGTGAAAGCTTGAAAAACAGTAGATAGTTGCTCAGAAGTCATACCAATTCCTGTATCACGCACAGAAAAACGCAATTTGATTTGCGTTGGCGCAGTTTCTATAGGCTCTACGGCAACAACCACATCGCCCTTGTCGGTGAATTTAATAGCATTGTTGGTCAGGTTAACAAGTATTTGTTTCAATCGAAATGGATCCCCCACCAAATAACAGGGAATTTTAGGCGAGATTGAAAATAGCACTTCTATGTTTTTAACCTCATGATTAAAATAAACGATGTCAGCAATCTCAGATAAGAGATTATCCAAGTCAAATTCAATAGATTCCAATTTCAGCTCGCCAGCTTCCACTTTTGATAAATCAAGGAGGTCGTTGATCAGCGCTAAAAGAGATTTGGCAGAACGATCAATTTTGATCAAGTAATCACGTTGCTTTTCAGTTAATGATGTTTGTTGAATCAAATAAGATAGGCTAATAATGGCATTCATGGGGGTGCGAATTTCATGGCTCATGTTTGCCAGAAATTCGCTTTTCAGATAGTTAGCAGTTTCCGCAGCCTGTTTAGCTTGTTTAAGTTCCTCTTCCGTCTCCTTGCGTTTACTGATATCAATGGTGTACTCAATCATTTGAACAACATCGCCTTGATGATTAAAAATGGGATAAGCATGCACTTCATAAAATAGAGGTGTGCCCGTTTTATCATAGTGGATATGTTCAACCACAATTGGTTTTTTCATTTTTTGGACATTTGAAAGTGGACAAATATCCTTATTACAAGGCGCCTTCCGATGATGCGTCAGCGCATAGCATGTTGTCAGTTTTTGCTGTGTCGTTGCTGCGGAATTAGCAATTTCAATGGAATAATCAGCGACATTAATCACATAAAAGGGATTTGTTAGAGATTCAATAACATGATTCAAAAATTCATTTTGCTTTTTCAACGCTTCTTGGGCGTTTTTTATCCGCATTGTCATATTATCAAAGGCTTTTGAGAATTCTCCGATTTCATCAAAGGTATTAATAACAACTTGATAATCCCAATTACCATTTTCTATCTCTTTAGCCCTTTGATGTAATTTAGCAGTAGAATTTGTGATGCCTTCAGAAATAAAAAAAGCGAATAGGCTACCCAAAGTTAATAAGGGGATGAAAAAAAAGACCATTGTTTGAACAAGTTGGCTCACCGGCGCAAGGGCTTCTTTTGCATTGATTTCTGCCAATAAACACCAATCACTATTTTTAATAGCGCGGTGGGTTCCTATAACGATTTGTCCACGATAATTTTCGTAATGACTTCTTTGTTTGAGGTCACTAGGCGTAAAGCATTTTTTGATGTTGGGATAATCTATTTTACGTTTGAAAACTGTCTCATCTCTTGAAGGTGTTATCATATAACCTTCTTTATTGATAATGTATATTTCTCCCGTTTTTCCTAAACCAGTTCTATCAATGGTAATTTCATATAATTTTGCTTCGGCTTCTATATTAATAATCACAATACCAACCAATTTGCCATTCACCAAAATGGGTGCAGAAATACTGATTACTTTGGTGCCAGTCATTATAGAGGTCTGAATATTTCCATGCGTGAATATTTCGCTGTAACCAGCTATATCAGAATGATTCGAAGCCACCACATGACCCTGTTTATCCAAAATTATCACGCTATAAATATCGTCAGAAATTGAAATTAACGTTTTTATTCTTTGATCAGCGCTTGCTAATTTTTTTGTTGTGACAGCCTCAATAAAAGCCTGCTCAGTTGCTAGGATTTTTGCGAGTTCCATCTCTTTATCTAACAATGTTTCGATATTGTGCGCTCTTGATACTGCAACATTATCTAAATGATTGTAAATTTCCGTTTTAATCATTTTTCTTGAAACAACGGTACTAACGATGGTGGCAACAATAGCTGTTATTAAAATGGCTGTGAAAATGATTGTATAAATTTTTGTTTGGATTTTCATTGTTCATTGACCTTTCCAAGCTTATAGCGTTTCCCGATTGCATGAGGTAAGTACTGAACCATGATTAATTACCTTAATCCAACAAGTCACAGGCTTAGACGAGGCTTCTATCAAAAAATGACGAAATCGAAAATTGTTCAGTCATTGGTTTTTGTACCTTTTTTGAAAATTCACTTGATTTATTATTGATCTATCCTTACATTAAATCATTTAATACACCAACATAATATGGAGTGGACTTTAAATGCTGATCAAACTGAAGGCATTTTTAATACATTTTTCGATCAGTCTCAGTATATTTATGGGACTTTTTTTCACAACTCTGTTAATTTGGTATCCATCGTTTTACTTTTCTGCTAATGGTGCATGGGATGCGCTGTTTGTAGTCACATTTGTTGATGTCGGACTGGGACCTTTACTTACCTTTGTGCTCTATAAACCTGGTAAACCTGGTTTAAAATTAGACCTTTCTCTGATTGTGTTATTTCAACTTTCAGCCTTAGTGTGGGGAATATGGGTACTTTATAGCGAGCGCCCAGTATTGACCGTTTATTATGAAGACGCTTTCTTTTGTCTAAGCCAAACATTAGCTAAAACGGCTAATGCAGAGGTCACTGCATTTGAAAAAAAGGGCGTTATACCTCAAGCATTTCTTCCAGAACCAAAAACGCTTGAAGAACAGGGGGATAGGGTTCTGATTTTAAATCAATTACCTGATGATCGTTCTAGCTTTCCGCCCTACGTGTTCGGTGATAAATTTGAAGCGATCACAAAAGACAACTTATCAAAAATGATGGCATATGAACTGGATCTCACACGCGCTTTGGAAAACCCAGAGCATAAAAAAACTTTTGAAGCGTTTCTTGACAAACACAAGGAGGCTACCCAAAATTATGCATACTTTCCCCTGCGTTGTAGTGCCACGGAACATTTAGCCGCCGTTAATCGTCAAACCGGCACCATTGTGGATTCCGTCGCTATTCCATTGCTTAATACTACCCTAAAAAGTTTTTTAAAACAACAATGAACAAACAACCAGCAGAAGCGCTACTCAATTTTGTTGACAACAGCCCTAGCCCATGGCACGCTGTGAATTCTATGGCAATAGCACTCGAAAAAAAAGGCTTCCAACGTTTAGATGAAGAAGAGGCTTGGAAATTAGAAGCCGGTGGCTATTACTATGTTGTTAGAGATGGTTCGTCTTTCATTGGGTTTGTTGTTGGCTACGATGATCCAGTGAAACATGGGTTTCGTATCATTGGGGCTCATACCGATTCTCCTGGTTTGCGCATTAAACCTAATGCAGCTTATGCAGGTGGACCAATGGTGCGCTTAGGGGTTGAGGTTTATGGTAGTCCTATTTTGGCGACATTTACTGATCGTGACTTAGGACTGGCGGGGCGTATCGTTGTCAAAACAGGGCAAACTCCCTTTGACATTGAAAGTCGCTTGATTCATTTTGAAAAGCCACTTGTTCGTATCCCTAATATTGCCATCCATTTAAATAGCGAAGTGAACAAAAAAGGCTTAATGCTTGATGCTCAAGAAGATTTACCACCTCAGCAACAATTTAGCGCTCTTATCGCTGAAAAAATTGATGTTGAAGTGGATGATATTATTGCTTATGAATTGCATGTTTTTGACACCCAGCCTGGTAGCTTTTTTGGGCCTGATGATCAATTTATCGCAAGCGGGCAATTGGATAACTTAGCCTCTTGTCATGCGGGACTTTGTGCATTGGTTGATGTACGTTATCCAAAAAGCACCAATATAATTGCCTTCTTTGACCATGAAGAAGTTGGTAGCCAAAGTCATAAAGGAGCTGGTGGCAGTTTCTTACCTGATGTGT
>CAYFOB010000008.1:0-14441 GCA_964344525.1 uncultured Thiomargarita sp. | reverse complement strand
GAGCGTATTATCCTGGCGCTGGACATCGATCATGAAAGCCAAAAACGTGCTTATGCCAACAGTTTCATCGTCAGTGCTGATATGACTCATGCTTACCATCCCAATTATAAAAAAGTCTATGATCAGCAACATAAAGTCGTGATCAATTCAGGACCTGTGATAAAGCACAATGCCAACACACGTTACAGCTCAGAAAGTCTTTCAGAGGCTCTATTTGTCAGACTTTGCGAACAAGCAGAAGTGCCTTATCAAAAGTACATACACAGTAACAATCTACGTTGTGGCAGCACTATTGGACCAATCACAGCCGCCAAACTCGGTATACGTGCTGTAGATGTTGGTAATCCTATGTGGGCGATGCACAGTGCCAGAGAAAGTGCTGGTACCCTAGACCATCATTATATGATTCGAGTTTTAACGCAGTTTTATGGGAATGATAAGGATTGAAACCAGACCTGGCAGGTTTGGTTTTTAACCTGCCAGGTCTAGTTTGATAGTTGACTAAAATTACTGATGTTACGCATCTTTCTTCCATAACTACAAAAATTATAATGGGGATGAACTCAAAAAAACAATCCATACAAAAGCCATCATCGCAAAATCGTTTGAGGAATCCGGGCGCGGATGGCTTGAAGAAGCGTCTCATTACTCAATATATGGTTATGTAGCAAGTTTTCTAGTGAAGCATCTAAGCAATGGGCAGAGCGGCAATCTTGCAAAACGTGTTGTTGCACACCTAAATCAGCCAATGAGGTGACCAGTTCTAACAAATCGTTTTCATTTAATAATTGTGGATGTACTGTTGTGCGAATTTCGTAAGCAACACCAGATTCTAGTATCAGTTTCGCACTTTTCCAAGGTTCTTTATCACTATTGGCAATACCAGTTATTGGGGCATAACGCCCAAAAGGGGCTTTAATATCAAGAGCCACCCAATCTAAATAGGGCAATAAATTTTTTAAACGCTTTGAATTAATGCCGGCTGTATGGAGTCCTACCTTAAAACCCAAATAGCGAACATGTTGCATCGCCTCTAATAATCCTTTTTGTAAGGTAGGTTCTCCACCGCTAAACACTACCGCATCAAGTAATTTTTGACGACGTTGTAAAAAATGATCAACATCGTTCCATGAAAGTGCTGGCTTTGCATGAAAATCTAAAAGATGGGTATTATGACAATAGCCACAACGCCAAGGGCAACCTTGACAAAAAACAACCGCGGCTAAATGATCAGGATAGTCTATAGTTGTGAAAGGTGTTAATCCACCAATGGAGAGGAGTGTGCTGGGCATTTGTTACTACCTGTGTGAGTGAAACCCAGCCAAAAAAACTGGCTTGGTTTCACCTTGCGCCTACTGAATCATGCTATTTTCTTTGAAATGCAACCGTTCTGCATGCTCACTTTTTTTACCTGGATTAAATGCCGAAACAGGACGGTGATAGCCCATCACACGAGTCCACACCTCAGTTCGAGTGCGTTCTGATTCTTCCAAGAGTATGCGCCCTTTTGAGTTAATCACCGCGTGAATACTTGGGTTCATCGGTGATGTTTGCTTGTGTGATTCTATTTCAATCATTTAATACTCCTATTTTTTTTAGCTAAGATTTCTTGATCACAAAACGGACAAAATTCATATTCGCCAGTCAAATAACCATGTACAGGGCAAATGGAAAATGTTGGGGTAACCGTAATATAAGGTAACTGATAATTTTCTAGCACCCTCCGCACCAAAGTCTTGCAGCTTTTTGCGCTGGAAATGCGTTCATTCATGTACAGGTGCATGACAGTATTGTGTACAAAAACAAAGTTATCCTTTCCAGCAAGATAGTTATGATTATTTTCGGTGGTTAAATCATAAAAATCATTATCTTGCACATCCACTTTGGAAGTGCTTAAAACTTTTAAAACCCCAAAGCGTCGTTTGATTTTGTTAAAACGAATATCTTTGATAAATTCCTTATTTCTCTGTAATGGAAGTTGATCTTTAATTAAAGCTGCTTGAGTGGCTGAAATTTGCAGCCTGTACTTATTCATTTTAATATTGGATATTTTTGTCGGTTTTCGCTGTTTTGAAACATAAACGTTGGCTAATGCGCAAACCTCAACGAGATCTTCAGCCAATCGCTCTGAAAAAGTTTCATAGTCAATTTTGCCTTTTCTGAAGTCAACACGCCCATTACTCTCAATTAAACCGGCAATAAAACTAAAAAAGTTTTCTTGTGAGAGCTGGCGTTTAACTGTTGAAGGAATCAATGCTTCTTCCTTCAGAAAAAAACGATATTGAAAGAAAAATTCTATGACTCTTTCGTTAGTGGTTTCTATCATAAACCGTCTTTCATTGTAAACAGGCGTGATATCACAATCAAAGTGACTGTTCAAAATGTCAGCCACTTTATCTAAGTCGTTTTCTGACAAAAACCTAATACTATTCTCAGTATAATGACGCTTAGAAAAATTCCCAATAAAAAAGCCAAGTAGATAGGCTAAGTCTGATTCGAGCTGAGTTTTTTTCGGCAAAATATTTTGCCCATTTTGCAGAATATAATCGCCTTTGTTTAATTCATCTGCTCTTTTTTCGATAATTTTGCAGTTACCAAAATTGAAATATTCATCACTACAAACAGCACTAAATCTCAGATGTGCTGCTAAGGCTTTATCATTTTTTAAATAGGTCTCGCAAACAGGGCATTTATCAACAAAATCCACCTCTTCCATCACAAAAAAAGGGTGCCAGTCACTTGTTGTGATTTCAAAGCCTTTTTTGGCGACAACATTGATCTTGTCATGCTTTGCAACGTCAATTTTCACAGTGTCTGTGATTAAGTCCCATTCGCTTTTCCTGGTTTTTATGTTAAAACTTAAAGCCTTTATGGGTGACAGTTTCTCGAAATTTTTGACAATTTCCTCTATCTTGAACACACCTTTGTTAGTGACAACTTTATTCCCTTTTTCAATGCAACCGCCTGTGTATTTCGTTTGAAGTTCATCTTGAAGTTCTAAAGCTTCAAAAGGATCATCTGTAAAACCCACTGGCAATTGAGAAGAATTCGTGTAATAAGGACGATTTGGCGTTCCAGCTTGAATAATATCAGGATAACGCTTTTTGTCTTCTTTAGCAAAACGATAAGTTGTTCCTTCAGCAGGCGTGGCTTCCAAATTGTACAAATGACCCGTTTTTTCTTGAAATTCCACCATGCGACTCCTAATGTGTTTTAACAAGCGAATAGCAAAATTGCGCCCCCATTCTGTTGTTAAATCTTCTTGATCATCAGTGAAATTACGAACCATTTCATTGATACCATTAACACCTAGCGTCGAAAAATGATTGCGCAATGTCCCTAAATAGCGCTTAGTAAAAGGAAATAAGCCGTTATCCATGTGATGTTGAATCACTTCCCGTTTGATTTCCAAGCTGTCTTTGCCCAATTCGAGCAAAGTATCTAGGCGTTGGTATAAAGTGGTTTCATCACCTTTATATAGGTAACCTAAGCGAGCACAATTCACAGTTACCACCCCTAAACTGCCTGTACTTTCTGCTGAACCAAATAAACCGTTGCCACGTTTTAGCAATTCTCGTAGGTCAAGCTGGAGCCGACAACAATTATGTGATATATTTCCATCAGAATGAACAAAATAGTGATTCTTTTCTAATTCAATATCATAAAACTCCTGTGCATGATTGAGATTTTCAATATCAACAGATACAACGGGTACAACAGCAAAATCACTGTTGCGTAGCCATTCAATTTTTTCGTTGCTTAAATTCCATTTGTCAATAGTCGATAATCCTACTGTTCGAGAACCATAGCTTTGATAAAGGGTTTGACCATTCTCATTTCGCACAAAATTTTTATCTAATAAAAATTGTGGAACTAAGTTATGCAATTTCTCCCGACAAATCTTATTCCCTTTAGAGCCTCTACCTAAAGTATGTTGTATTCTGATAACCTGCGAATGCTTTAGAGCCCGGTAAGTTGTACTCATACCAACCATTTGTAGCAACAAATTTAATTCTTTAGCCAATTTTTCATCATTGATATGTATTTCTTTTCCCGCTTTGTAACCATCACCTGCAAAAAATCCATCAATGAAAGACAAGATAACTGGCACACTCGCATTCCATAACCAACATGGGAGCATTTCGTATTTTCTAACGCCTTTGTCAATCGACAAAAATTCGGAAAATTTTTTATTGTTAATGTAACCATACAAAGAATTTTCATACCTTTTATCTAGGATGAATTTCATCTCGTAATTTAGTCGTTTTTTCACAAAATGCTTGCATTTTTCAATCAAATCTTGTTCTTGTAAATTAAAGGAAATTTGCACACCCTTCAATTTTTTTTGTTTATAGCGGCAATCATAAAGATAGTTACCATCAGCAATAAACAATCCAATAAACCAAGCCAATTCAATATCTTCATCAGTCACATTATCTTGGTTCAAAGCACTAGAAGCGTCTTTTATCACCAAAACAAAATCATCCGTATTAACCTCTTCGGCTTTTTTTGTTTCAATACCGTCACGATTGAAAACCGCCACTAAATGATGTGCGGAAAGCCGCATCAATTTGCCATCTTGGCTACGGATGTTGACTAACTTGTTATCAGTAGTTCGTAATAATTTATTGACATTAACCCATTCTAGTTTTCCGCTTTGCGGATTTAATGACAAAGTTGACACTTTTGATTTACAGTGCCACCATTCACTATCAAGTTGACTCTCCTTATATTCTGCAAAAAAACTACTGATAGTGGTTTTTTGAATTTGTTCATTTTCTTTGAACAAAAGAATTTCTTCTGGAAAAAGACACATTGACCTAATCATATTAGGCTTCATGTCAGAATTAACGAAGTTGCTATTATGTGTCATGACATTATTTGCCATTAAAAACAAATGATCATCACTCTCAACTTCGATATCAACCATATTAACTTTTTGGTTGATTTTTTCTAATCGATTTATTTCTCGCTCTTCTTTTTCCTTGATCAATTTATCACAAAATAGATAAATTTTTTCTTCATCATACTCCTTTATCCTAAAGTACTCGTCTTTCTTGTATCTATAGTGAATACCAAATTTACCATCTAAAACCTCTGCTTTTTTAACTATCTTATATCCACAGGAAGTCTTGCCAATATCTCCATCAACATCTATTTTTTCCTGTTTTCTTTTTATTCTGAATCCAATTTTGTCAGAAAACATTTTGACATTTCGTACACCTGTAATACAAATCGTTTGTGATTTTTTATTAAGTTTCCCAACTATTGATAACATAGCAAGAAGAACCAACACCTGAGAAAGTAATTTCTCACTAACAGATGTAAACGAAATCTTTGAATTGTTTCCTCTGGAATTGACAATGCTTCCGTCTGTGTCAAATAATCCCCTTAAAAAAGCAGCTATTTCTCTATCATTTCTAGTGTAAATGATAGGGGGCACAGTTTTTGAATAGCAATTGGTTAAAATAACACCAATATGCTCCAAATATGCAGTTAAGATAACAGAGGCTGTACAATAAGTTTTACAACGCTTTGATATACCACATTTTTCAACACTGGTGCTTAAGTTAAATTCTTTCTGTAAAACAGCACGATAAAAATCGACAACTTCTTCATCTGCACTTGCTAATTTAATTTTTCCTCGTTGTAAAGAACCATCTCCAATTAATTGACCCAATATTTCACAAATATCCTCATTTAAATCTTGAGGTATCGTAACGTTGTTATTGATGGTTGTTTGAAATCTGTTTTGTTTATAAATAAACGGAATAACAACACCAATTTTTCTGGTTTTAGGCACTAATTGACAAAATTTAGGTAATTGACCTAAATTTTCCAATGTGATTAAGTTATCGTTTTCATCTAAGATATCAAAAAATATCTTATTGAAATCATTAATTTGTAAACCATTTTCAAATTCAAGATAAGACTTATGTGACATAAGTTTATCTTTTAAGTTCAAAGAATCCGCACTTTTTAAGCCACTCGAAGTTGGAAATCTGTGATTTTCAGAACAACGGATTTTTTCATTATCTCCAACAGTAACTTGAATGTAAGATTCCCTGCTAGTTCTAAAGATATTTTTAACAGCCTTATATTGACCATCACTGCCTATCACTTTATCCAATTGGGCAATATCTTTAATTTTCTTGATGCCATTGTCTGTCAATATTTCAGAATTTTCCTCCAAACAAAAATAGGGCAACCCATATTTTGCCGTCATTTCAAACAACAAATCTACATTAGGACTCTCCCAAGGAAAATCCGACGTAATATTGTATGTTGGCAATGGAAATGTGAAAATTCGTCCTTTAGCATCTCCTTCTGTCATCAACTCAATAAAGGCACGGTTAATCATATCCATTTCAGCTTGCAAATCACCGTAGCTGAATGGCATTTCTTCGCCACCAATATAGGGAATTTGCTCACGCAAATCTTCTGGGCATACCCAATCAAAAGTTAGGTTAGTAAAGGGCGTTTGACTATTGCCTGTAATGAATACACTCCCATTCCTGCGCGCAATCCAATAGCTTGAATGTGTTGTGGGACACCAAACTTTGCCCTGGTACTTAACTTTTGCCTTAGTAGCAAAAGTCATCTTTCCTGAACCAAAGGTGATTTTGTACAAAGTTTTGTTGCTCAGCTCGATTTCTGTTCCATATCCCACCAATGCCGCTAATTCTTGAAAGTTATCTTTTATTTTTTCGTCTGTTGTCGTAATTTGAATATTTTTTGAAGCTTTGCTATAAGCATGAACAAAATGCTTTATTTGCCTTTCAGAACAATTCCTAAGAATGTCCATAGGCAATTCTTGTTTCGATGCATGCAAGCTAAGTTGCTCATCTGAAATCGCATATTCATCCTGTACGACATGCCCAGCAACCGGAACATTGACAGGAAACTGGTTTTCAAACAAAGCGCCCGCTTCATCCACAAAAAACTTTTCTTTGTTGTCTAATCTCAACACTCTATGATTAGGCGTTAATAATTGTTCTTGTGATCTATTGGATAAAGCAATGAGCTCGCCATCAAAGTCATACTCATTGACGGCTAATATTTCATCTTCAATGATATTGCCTTCCTGAAAACCATATATTTTGTCAGAAATTGAAATCTCATCTTTTAATTTCCAACCCTCTTTAGTTAGAATTTCAGTGTCCAAAGGAACACAGCCCCATCGTGAAGGCACATTCAAGTTATAAATCAGCTCCTGAATACATTGCTTAACTTCTGAATAGGTCAAATTATCTTTGCGCACAAATGGGGCAAGATAAGAATCCGTCGAGCTAAACGACACAGCGCCAGCCCATTCGTTCTGCAATGTGCCCAAAAAATTAACCATTTGCCCCACTGCGCTAGATAAATGTTTGGGGGGCTTGGCTTCAACTTTGCCAGGCACTCCGTTAAAGCCCTCTGTCAGTAAATTGCGCAAAGACCATCCGGCACAATAACCTGCCAGCATGTCTAAATCGTGAATATGCAAATCCCCTGCGCGATGAGCCTCACCTATTTCTGGTGCATAAACATGGTCAAGCCAATAATTGGCGATGACTTTGCCTGACACATTTAAAATGAGACCCCCCAATGAATACCCCTGATTGGCGTTGGCATTGACGCGCCAATCAATCTGCGAAAGATACTCATCAACAGATGCAGCAACATCTATTAGCGTTTTTTCACCTTGTTTGTTTTTATCCATTAAATCAGTTATCAGTTATCAGTAAATATGGTGTGACTTTAGTGCCGCGCTACTATAAAGAGAGATTGGCAGTCTGTCAAATGATAAAAAGTTCAATATTATCAATGAGTTAATATTTTTACTTGGGAAAACCGCTTGAATAAATTACAAATTTTAAAAAAAACAACATAAAATGTAATGGAAATAGGTGGGGTATATATATGATTTTATTATAATTTTCTTAAGTGATTGATTTTTAAATAAGTCTTTGATTTTATGGTAAATATTAAATAAACCTTTAAAATCAATATGATATGGTGGTGGAGATTGGACAAAGCATTTCATCATCTATGCTTTGAAAAATAGTTTGATTTAAGTCAAATATTTTTTTTAGATTATAAGTTAAACTTAAAAAAATAATTAATCATGAGGATAAATATTTTGGCTCAGCAAACGATAGATAATCCATTTAATTTGGACAACGATAATGCATATCAAGCATGGAAATCGCGTAAATTAGAGCATTATCCCAGCGATTTGTCAGCATTAATCGTAGAAATCAACGATCCATGCAACTTAACTCGCGCTGAGCATGCGGCCATTTTGGCGCGTTGCTGCGTTGCCAATATGGCGATTTATGTTAGCCCTGTGAAAGGCGAGAACAAAGCGGCTCTCCATGAGTTGGGCAAGCAATTTGGCCTAACTCAGTTGGATAGTAATATGTGCGCGGATGATGACAGTCTCACTTCCTTAACGGTGGCAGAAAGCGGAACGCGACAAACCTATATCCCCTATACTAACAAACCTATCCATTGGCATACTGATGGCTACTATAATTTGCTTGATAAACAAATTTATGCCTTATTATTGCATTGTGTGCGCAGCGCTCAAAAAGGGGGGGAGAATGCCTTATTGGATCATGAAATTGCTTATATCATGTTGCGGGATGAGAATCCAGATTATATCCATGCACTGATGCAGCCTGATGTGATGTGTATTCCACCCAATGTGACAACAGGGGAAGAAATTCGCCCTACTCGTTGTGGTCCCGTTTTTTCAGTAACCCCTGCTGGCAAGTTACATATGCGCTATACTAAGCGCACACGTTCTATCACGTGGAAAACGGATAAAACCACACAATCTGCTGTGCAATTTTTGCAAAATTTCTTAGAGAGTGATTCACCCTATATTTTAAGAGGTGCTTTACAAACAGGACAAGGGCTTATTTCTAATAACGTTTTACATGATCGTTCTGGATTTACGGATTCGACAGAGCCTAATCAACAACGTTTGTTGTATCGGGGGCGTTATTTTCAGCGGATTGTTGGCACTTAGCTCTTGTGAAACCAGAGGGATTTTTAATAAAAAAGGATAAAACTTTTTTTCTCGTTCCCACGCGCCGGCGTGGGAACAATAACAAGGATGCGTAACATCGAATTGAAAAAAGTTACCCATGTTTTATCCTCCAATTTGCCAAATTTTTGTTCCAATAAATATCAAAAAATTGGCTTCCTTGATATCTGCTTTGTAGTAGAAGGCGCGAAAAAAATATTTTTGTCATTTTCTAGTGACAAACTATTAAAACGTGCCAATGAAATTTCAGGATTTCCCAGCCTTGCCATAGCAAATACTCCCATATCAATATCTTCAAAAAAGAAAATGCTGATCATTTTATTTTGAACAAAAGCAGCGCCATGAATAAAATGGTGCGATTCTATTTCTGTTAGCAATAGCTGACTGACAGTAATTTCTGTTTTCTGAAAAAATTGTTGACAAATTTTATTGGCAATTGCCTTCAACATTTCGTTCTCAACCCGATTGCCGAATTGAATAAAACTTGGATCATTTCCTAAATTCTCAAAGAAATAATACCAAGCATCCTTAAAATCCTTGCTATTCATCATTTTTTCTTTCAATATCGAAAGTTTTTTTAAGTCCATATTATTTAGTGTGTATAAAATATGCAGGAATAAATTATCATAATAGCATCAACCGCAACAAGTTCAAAGTTGCAAATTTTATTCTGATCAGTTTTAAGTTAAAATTTTAATTGTTGGAGGTTAATTGTATGAATTTTGAAGACTTTCATTTTATTCGACCTTATTGGTTATTTGCTATTTTGCCGTTGCTGGTGATGTTATGGTTATTGCTGCGCCGTCAGCTTAGCAGCGGTGATTGGGCAAATGTGTGTGATCCACAATTATTGCCCCATATTTTAGTTGGTGAACAGGGGCAACGGCGAGCTTGGCCTATTTATATACTTGGGATTGCCGCCCTACTTGCCATATTCGCTTTAGCAGGACCCGCTTGGGAGCGTTTGCCACAACCGGTGTTTCGAGATGAATCCGCCTTAGTGATTGTGCTTGATTTGTCACGTTCAATGGATGCCACCGATATTATGCCAAGCCGTTTGGCACGCGCTCGCTTTAAAATTGCTGACATTTTAAAGCGCCGCCAACAGGGGCAAACAGCATTGCTTGTTTATGCTGGTGACGTTTTTACTGTTACTCCGTTGACTGATGATAGCAAAACGATTATTTCACAATTGTCTGTATTAAACACTTCGTTGATGCCCAGTCAGGGGAGTCGTGTGGATATTGCTTTGGAAAAAGCGGCTGCCTTATTGCATCAAGCCGGATTCAAAAAAGGTCATATACTTTTAATCACCGACGGTGTTAATGCTGTTAAAAAATTGAAACAGTATCAACTTTCTGTACTTGGCGTTGGCACTCAACAAGGGGCACCTATTCCGTTGGCAAGCGGTGGCTTTCAAAAAGATAACAAGGGGGCTATTGTTATTTCTAAGCTGGATGATGTTTTCCTGCGCGAACTTGCCCATAAAAACGGTGGTATTTATCAGGCTATCAGTCTTAATGATAGCGACATCAATACGCTCCTCTCTGCCTTTACAGAAAACATTAATCAATCGGATAAACAGGATTTTCAGATTGATACTTGGCGCGAAGAAGGTCCTTGGTTATTATTATTTGTGCTACCTTTAGCGGCGTTCGCCTTTCGGCGCGGTTATTTGGCGATCATTTTAGTGCTGATAATACCACAGCCCGCGCCAGCTTGGGATTGGCGCAATTTATGGTTGACACCTGATCAACAAGCCAGCCAAGCTTTTGAAAAAGGAGACATGCCAAAAGCAGCAGAATTATTCAATAATCAGGCATGGAAAGCGGCTGCACACTACAAAGCAGGAGATTATAAAAAAGCATTAAAATCGTTAGAAGGATTATCGGGCGCTGAAAATTTGTATAATAGGGGTAATGCATTGGCTCGTTTGGGGCGTTATCCAGAAGCGGTTGAGGCTTATAAAAAGGCACTTGAATTAAATCCAGAACATGAAGATGCGAAATATAATAAGAAATTAATTGAAGATTTGCAAAAACAGCAAGAGCAAGAGTCCCAAAATCAAGAAGGACAAAATTCACAAGGGCAAGAGTCCCAAAATCAAGAAGAACAAAATTCACAAGAGCAAGAGGCTAAAAAGGAAAGTCTCTCTCAACAAAATGCGGAACAACAGCAGGAATCACAGGAAGAAGCGCAACAATACAGCGAGCAAACGACACTTGATGAAACACAGCAGGCTAACGAACAATGGCTACGCAAACTCCCAGACGATCCTGGTGGATTATTACGACGCAAATTTCAATATCAATATCAACAACGCAATAAGCAACAATCAGGAGAAGAGCAACCATGGTAAAATCCAATTTATGTGATGCAAAACTGTTGAACTTATTATTATTCAGCCTATCAACAAGCGTGTGCTTTGGTGCTACTATTAATGCCTTTGTTGATCGTAATCCTGTACATATCAACGAATCATTTCAATTAGTTTTTGAAGGCACCACATACGCTGATCCCGATTTTAGCCCCCTTTTATCCGATTTTGAAATTTTAAATAATAGTCAAAGCAGCCATGTTAACATCATCAATGGGCAACAAAGCAGCTCAAAAAAATGGACATTGACCCTGATGGCAAAACGAACTGGCACTTTAACGATACCACCAATCTCTTTTGGAAACGATAACAGTTCAGCACGTAGCATCACCGTGCTGCCTGCCCCAAAATCGCCTTCAGGACAGATTGAGGATATCTTTCTTGAAGTTGAGGCTGAGCCTAAAAATCCTTATGTCCAGTCTCAGGTGATTTACACGGTGCGGGTGTTTTCGGCAATCAACCTCAATAACGCCAGCCTCACCGAACCCAGCGCTGGAGAAATCGTTATTGAAAAACTCGGAGAAGACAGGCGTTATGAAACACATCGTGATGGCAAGCGCTTTGTTGTGATTGAAAGAAAATACGCCGTTTTTCCACAGCACAGTGGTGATATTACCATCGAACCGTTGACATTGGAAACACAGATTGTTGAAGGGAAACGCTCCAACCCTTTTTTTGATGATTTTTTCAGTCGCCCCAAGACTCGCTTACAACGTGTGCGCTCTGAAGCCATCACACTCAAAGTCAGAGCCATTCCTGAGGCATTCAAAGGGCAAAATTGGTTACCTGCTAAACAACTGACATTACAAGAAACTTGGTTAGAAAATCCGCCACGTTTTAAAGTTGGTGAACCTGTTACCCGCACCTTGACTTTATTAACGGCAGGATTAACTGCTGGGCAATTGCCCGAATTTCCTAAATTCCGCGAAAATAATTTCAAACAATACCCTGATCAACCCAAGCTTGATCAGCAAAATACGCCTCAAGGCGTGATCAGTCGCCGTGAAAAAAAAGTCGCGTTGATGCCTTCAAAAGCGGGCGAATATACTCTGCCAGCCATTCAAATTCCTTGGTGGAATACTGAAACTGATCGCATGGAATTCGCCAATTTACCAGCGCGTACTTTCAGCGTGCTGCCAGCAAAGAATGCGCCAACAGCTCCAATCGTTGTGCCGTCAACACCTACCACGATTACCAAAACACCGCTTGAAACGACAAATTTTTGGACCTGGCTAAGTATCATTTTTGCCATTGGTTGGATAGGCACCCTTATTGCCTGGTGGCTAAGTAGGCGTCCCCACCCTCCAAAAGATACACAAAACGAAAAAGCCGCTCTCAAAAAAGTGAAACAAGCTTGTCATAACCATCAAGCAACACAAGCAAAAGAAGCGCTTTTAACTTGGGCTAAAATTCATTGGCAGAACTATACCCCAAATAGTTTGGGAGAAATTGGCAAACGTTGTGGAGGACAAGTGCAAACTGAAATCCAAGCCTTAAATCACTTTTTGTATAGCAATCACACGGTTGAAACATGGAATGGGAGCGGTTTGTGGAGTGCGCTAAAGACATATCATGTCCAACAAACGAATTTGTTGGACAAAAAAATTGAGGTGGGATTAGAGCCGTTGTATCAAGTTTAATACTTTTGATTCGAGCAGGCGCTTGGGAACGATAGTGCGTATTATAAATTCGTTGTACCTCATGCAATCGGGAAACACTATAGCGAAGGGCATGGGTTTCCAAAAAATGAAAGGATAAATCTTGGCAAACTTGTACACAACAATTTTTGGATAATTTATGCTTTTTTAGCAATAACGAATGTGCGACTGCAAACCTCAAGTTGAATTCAATCAAGAGAATTTTTTAAATTCCACACTTTAAACCTGACCTGTTTTTGGAAATTATTTTAACCAGCGAAATGTTTGAAGATGTGTTCTTACCTTTGAACAGCCCTTACAGACCTTCTGTGGCAATCTGTTTATTTCACTTCTTCACAATAAACCAACTCCCATCCACGAAAAATCAACATCACAGAAATCAAATTGACCCCTCGAATGCCCTGAATCACTCGCGGATCAGAGGCATATTGCCGCAATTGCTTTTTCGCCTCCTTAATCTTTTCTTGTAACACCTTGGAGGTGAATTGGCTTTGCGCGATATACTTAACTTCAATCAAATAAGCATATTGGACATTTTCATATTTGGCAAAAAACGGTTCAAGGTATAAATCAACAAAGCCTTTTCCCATTTCAACTTCAGTACGAGAAATAAAATAGTCTGCCACATTCAAATAAGCTAACAAAAAGGTTTGAACGACTTTTTCGCCACTCAAATAATCCCGAATGGAGGTTTGTTTGTCGACTTCTTCGGCTAAAAAGTCAAAAACGGGTTGCCATTCACCGGTGTAAGCCATATTGCGAATAAAATTCGCTAATTGCCACACATCAAGCGTGAAAACATCCACATCTTCAAAAACCTCACGAAAATAACCATACATTAAATTGAGTATGGTACGATTAGGGATAATGAGTTGTTCATCGGTTTCATGAGTCAATAATCCAAAGTAGTACAACAAGGAAATAAAATTATTGGGTTTGGTAACGGCTTCTAGCGGAAAACTCTGAACAACCTTGGAAATAATGCCCCCAGTTTCAATAATGTTTTTGAGATGACTAAAATTCCCATTGAGTCGCTTATCAAGCACGATCAAGTGACGCAGTTTTTCATAATCAACTTTAACATTGGGATCGATCATCTCATCAGGAATTGCTCCCAAATCTATTAGGTTTTCAAGAAAGTAAAGCACCATATTGGTATTAAAAAGATCACTTTTGGCACTTTTGAAAAAACGGTAATGCCCATACCAAATTTTCATCAAAGCAAATGTTTGATTTAAATCAGGTAAATTGTCTTGATAATATTCCAACATTTCAATAACATCGGATTCACTCAGTCCCAAAATGTCATTGAAGCTTGGAAGTAAGCTAATATTACGACCAATATTAAACCCACTGGTGACATCATCCATTG
>CAYFOB010000007.1:2195-24361 GCA_964344525.1 uncultured Thiomargarita sp. | reverse complement strand
TAATAGCTCACTTTTTGGGTACCTGCAAGGAATCTCGAAAACATGTCTATTTGTTCAGCCATGACGGTGTTTTAGTGGTGCATGTAGCACAAGTTTGGGCGGCATAATTAACTGACCGATCCTTTTACCCGCAGGGGCCGGTAATTGTGACGGGGAGGCAACTCTCCTTCGAGCTTTGTCTGGCGAGATTCCGGCACACGAACCGTTAGGCAATACTGCTTGGCCAACGTGATCTGATGACATTTTACTATATAGTAGTAGATAGTATCAGATTTATAGGAGCGGCGCGTATTTCAGAATGTTTGAAAATTTGAACTCTAGCGTCATTAACGTGTTGAAAACCCATTTTGAAGCTGCTTTGGTGTTGATGGGAAGTACGTAGTTATCCAAGACCAGTCAGGTTTTCAAAACCTGACTGGTCTTATCTCGGATTCTCAAGGAGCAAGCAACAAAAAAGGCGCCCAAAATGCTGGATGTTCATAACGAGAATATTCTAATAAATACAATTGGGCTGCTTGCAAGGCTTTGGACGGCTCTTTTTTTTGTAATTCTTGATAAAACATTTTCATCAAAAGCGATGTTGCCTGATCATCAATAACCCACAAACTTGCTAGCGCATTTTTAGCACCCACCTTGAGTGCAACGCTCGTTAACCCCAATGCTGCTTGATCATCACCAATTCTCGTTTGGCTGGCACCTAAAGTCAATAAATCCACGGGCACCAGCTGATTAATATTGAGTTTCCCATCATAAGTCAGAAAAAATGTTTGTTGCGATTCACTTTCAAATTGTCCCTGTGAAGCAATATGCAATATCGAATAATTATCTTTTTTTAAAGCATTAATAAAATTGTTTATGGTAAAATCTTGATTTAACAATTGCGTGCCAATGCCTTCAAATTCATCGCGCACCTTTAAGCCAGTCATGAGAATTTTAGCTTCAACACGATGAATAAATTCAGTCAAACTTAATCTGGGCATTGTAACGATGGCATATTTAGAAATCAAAAATTGTTGACCATCATGCAAGCTTGCAAAAGGAATGGTACGCAACAGACCATCTGGCACTATGATGAGTGTGTCTACGCCTTGCGCTTTGAGCGAGCTTGAAAGTGGCGCGATAAGCCAACGATACAAGCGTTGTGCATAGGGCAAAAAATCGCTTGTATCGTGCGCTTCTAGTTCAAAGCGAAATTCATTGATATCATCTTTTAATTGGCTTGCTGTGATGGGTATGGTAAATTGTTGTATGCCATTGGGCAATCCCAACAGAATTTCTGTGCGATCCGGTAATATAATTGGATAAACTACCCCAGACAAGTCCAAAGTAATGGGTCCGAATTGAGTGACGCTTTTATCTTGATAATAAATTTGTAATTCAGCCACTTTAAAACGTTCTATCGTAGAAAGTGCTTTTTTTAAATCACCAAGCGCCCCCATTTTTGCTGCGCGTTGTAACAGCAAATCAGCCAATTCAAAATAAATAGGACCTACCCGTTCACGAAAAGATTGCGAAATTTTGCGATAATCAGTAGTCAACTCCAGCTCAAGTGGTTGCAAACTTTCTATGGCCTCTTGATAAGCCTTAATGGCCATGTCTAACTGATGTTGCGCTTTGAGCAATCGCCCTAATTGCCATTGCCAACGATAAAGTATGGGTTTTTGCTCAAAAAATCTTAACTCAAGTGTCGCGTAAAAAATCGCTTTTTGAGTTAAGCACAAGGCTTTTTCATAATGGGCTCCGTGCAATAGCCCTAAGAAACCATAAGCGTAAGAAATGAGCCGCGGATTGTCGATTTCTTTGGCAATTTTGAGTGCTGTGTTTAAGGCTTGATCTGCAATATTTTTGGAATTTGGGATCAAAAGCGCCAGCTCACCGACGTTGATCAATCCAACCACCTTGGTATAGCTGTTGTCAAGCAACTGAAATTGCTGCATTGCAGCATGTAAAATCTTGGTCGCTGCAAGCGATTGCCCATTTTTAAAATAAGTGTGCGCCATATTGGTCAAAGCGCGTCCACTGAGAATAACATCACCTGTCCTGACAGCCAATTCGACACAACGGGCATAAGTTTCTATGGCTTTGACATAGTGGGCTTCTACTGTTAGCACATTAGCCAAATTATTTAACACAATCGCGCGAATTAAGGCTGGCGCATCTGGGGGCAATATCTCCACACTTTTATCAGCGTAGTGGCGAGCTTGTGTGTCTTTTCGTGTTGCTAAGGAGACATCGCTCAAGCTTGTAAATAGTTTGGCGAGTATCAGCGCATCGCTTTGGGCAAGCGTCTTTGCTTGCAAGAGGATAGGAAGTGCTTGGTGATACAATCCCATGGCTTGATAAATACTTGCCAACTGTATCATAATCTTGGCCTGTTGTGACGTTTCCAAATTGTCAACATCTAGGGCAGCTTGCCAGTGGTCTATGGCTTGTTCAAAATATTCCCATCCGTATTCTTGTTCAAAGCTTGGTGTTGCAAACACGGGGAAAACGCTAAATAAGCATAGTATCAGCCATAGAATGGGGGGATAATGCAGAAAAGTGAATAACATATTATAATTTATCAATGAATTTGACATTTTCAACCTGTTATGACCCCACCTTGCATTTTCTTAATGGGACCTACCGCTTCGGGCAAAACCGATTTGGCAGTGTCTTTAGTAAAATATTTTCCTTGTGACATCATCAGTGTTGACTCTGCAATGGTATATCGAGGGATGAATATAGGCACCGCTAAACCCAACGCTGACATTTTAGCCCAAGCCCCCCACCGTCTGATTGATATTCGTGATCCTGTTGAATCCTATTCGGTGGGACAATTTTGCAACGATGCGCGAGCCGAAATCCAAGCGATTCAATCCAATGGTCGTATTCCGTTGCTGGTCGGTGGTACCATGCTCTATTTCCACAGTTTACAACAGGGATTATCAGAACTCCCTTCTGCCAACCCAGAGGTGCGCCAACGTTTAAATCATGAGGCGGAACTTAATGGCTGGCCCGCTATGCACCAACGCCTTGCCAGTATTGATCCACAGGCTGCACAACGTATTCATCCCAATGACTCGCAGCGCATTCAACGGGCGCTTGAAGTGTACGAGGTCTCTGGTAACACCATGACAACGTGGTTGGCTAAAACCCCCACCCAACAATGGTCTGTTCCCACTATTAAATTAGCAATAGCCCCTACGCAGCGTAGTGTTTTACATGCTAGAATAGCACAACGTTTTAATGCTATGCTTGAGCAGGGTTTGATTGAGGAAGTCCGTGGCTTGTTTCAACGCGGTGATCTTAACCCTGATTTACCATCCATGCGTAGCGTGGGATATCGTCAAGTTTGGCGTTATTTAGCGGGAGAACTGGCGTATGCTGATTTGCCTGAAAAAGCAATTATTGCCACCCGACAGTTAGCAAAACGGCAATTGACTTGGTTACGCAGCCAAATTGATGCCCATTGGTTTGAATCAACAGAGCAGGTGTTGAAATGGCTGGAAAAAATCCATAAATTGTCTCAGCACAGTTAAATTGTGTAAACGCAGCGGAAGTCATCCAAACAAATAATACGGAGAACAAACTTTATGAATAAAGGGCAATCACTACAAGACCCTTTCTTAAATGCGTTACGCAAGGAACGTATGCCGGTTTCCATTTATTTGATCAATGGTATCAAGCTACAAGGACATGTTGATTCTTTTGATCAATATGTGGTAATGCTCAAAAATTCTGTTAACCAGATGGTATATAAACATGCCATTTCCACTATTGTACCTGCACGTAGACTCAAAATCGACCATGATGAGCCGGTTGAAGATGAGACCACAGGGCAGGATGAATAACAAATCCAGTTGCTTTCACAAATTCCCCCTTGATAATCATTTCTGTTGCAAGTCGTGGGGATTTTGATAGGATGCCCTCATGTTTGAACGACCACAGCGTGGTGAACAGGCCATTTTGGTATCTATAACGCTGACCCAATTGACAAATCAAGCATCGCAGCCAGAGTTTGCCGAATTAGCTCATTCCGCCGGTGTGATAACGGTGGCTCAAGTCACAGGGACACGTGTGGCCCCTGATCCTAACTCTTTTGTTGGGCGTGGTAAGTTGGAAGAAATTCAAGCCTTGGTGCAAACAGTTAATGCTGATGTGGTATTGTTTAACCATACGTTAACGCCAGGGCAAGAGCGTAATTTGGAACGCGCCCTACAGTGCCGGGTATTGGACCGCACTGGGGTCATTTTGGATATTTTTGCACAGCGTGCTCAGTCTTTTGAAGGCAAGTTGCAAGTCGAATTGGCACAACTCAAGCACCTATCCACGCGTCTCGTGCGTGGGTGGACTCACTTGGAGCGACAAAAAGGGGGTATTGGTTTGCGTGGTCCAGGTGAAAGCCAGTTGGAAACGGATCGTCGTTTGATTGCAGAGCGTATTAAATTTATTAATAGGCGTCTGGAAAAAGTCAGTCAGCAACGCGAGTTAGGCAGAAAAGCACGTAGTCGTGCCCAATTACCTGTCGTCTCGCTGGTAGGCTATACCAACGCCGGCAAATCAACCTTGTTTAATCATCTCACCAATGCCAACGTTTTTGCCGCTAATCAGTTGTTTGCCACTTTGGATGCGACCTTGCGCCGGGTAACTTTACCTGATAAAACAGTGCTGATTTTAGCAGACACAGTTGGTTTTATCCAACAATTACCGCATGATCTTGTCGCAGCATTTCGTGCTACTTTGGAGGAAACACGCCAAGCAACATTGTTGCTGCATGTTGTTGATGCCAGCGATACGAAACGGCAATTGCGTGTTGAACAAGTCAATCAAGTATTGGCTGACATTGGTGCTGCTGAGGTGCCACAGATCATTATATATAATAAGATTGACTGTTTAGATGATTGTCCTGTTCGCTGTGATCGTGATGCTGAGGGCTTTGCTTCCAAAATATGGTTGTCGGCAATTAGCGGTGCAGGTGTAGATTTACTTTATGAGGTTTTGGCAGAACAATTAAGTCATGAAAGAGTGCACCGTTGGGTACGTGTGCCCACACAGGCGGGCGATTTACGGGCCCGGTTGTTTGCTGAGGCAACAGTGCTACATGAGAAATATGCGGAGAATGGTGACAGTTTGATTAAAATACAAGTGCCAGCGCAGTATTTTAGCCAATTACTCAAGACAGAGCCCAGATTACAACTTATCACAGAAAGGAGCATACATGGCTTGGAATGAACCAGGTGGCGATGGGAATAAAAACCCATGGGACCACCGTAAAAAAGAGCAAGGTCCACCTGATTTAGATGAAATTGTCCAAAAAATGGGGGACAAACTGGGGGGCCTATTTGGAGGCGGCGGCAATAAAAAACGGGGTGAGGGAGGAGGCAGCAGCAGCGAGGGTCTCAGTTGGACCGCAATCATTATTTTTGCAGTCATTTTCCTGGCAATATGGTGCCTTTTTGGCTTTTATATTGTGCAACCTGCGGAGCAAGGGGTAGTCACGCGGTTTGGAAAATATAATGAAACGACCTTGCAAGGGCTTAATTGGCATTTGCCCTACCCAATAGAAGAAGTACAAAAAATCAACGTTGAACAAGTGCGGGCAATCAATCACAGAGCCTTGATGTTGACTCAAGATGAAAACATTGTTGAGATTGAATTGGTTGTTCAATATCGCGTTAAAGATGCCTATGAGTACTTGTTCAAGGTAAGTGATCCTGATGATACCTTGCGTCAAGCCACTGAAAGTGCCTTACGTGAAATTGTGGGTACCAGCAAAATGGATGCGGTATTGACCAGTGAGCGTACTCGTGTTGCTGTCGATACTAAAGTTTTAATTCAAACCATTGTCGATCGTTATCAAACGGGCTTGATTGTGACTGGGGTGAATATGCAAAACGCTCAACCGCCTGAAGCCGTACAAGCCGCTTTTGCGGATGTGATTAAAGCTCGTGAGGATAGAGAACGGAGTGAGAATAAAGCCGATGCTTATGCCAACGAAATTGTGGAAAAAGCTAAAGGTATAGCGAATAAACTGCGACAAGAAGCCGAAGCCTACAAAGCACAATTGATTACACGGTCTGAAGGTCAATCAAAACGCTTTTTAAGTCTTTTAAGGGAATATGAGAAAGCCCCTGAGGTGACTCGCCAACGTTTATATTTAGAGACGATGGAGTCAGTGTTGTCTAATACCAACAAAGTCATGGTGGATCTTCAAAGTGGCAATAACTTGATGGTTTTACCACTGAATCAATTGCTTGGCAAGATGGTCGATGATACCACAGAGCCAACAACACCCAATTCGCAGCAACCCTCTTCGCGCTTTACACGCCCAGAAAATTTGAGGGGTGATGATTTACGTACCAGAGGAGAACGCTAATGGCAGCGAAAAAAATAGTTATTTTAGCAATAGCACTGTTATTGTTATTGGTGGGATTGATGTGCGTTTTCACGGTAAAAGAAACAGAAGGGGCTTTGATGTTGCGTTTCGGAAAAGTCGTCAGTGGTGATTTTGAGCCAGGATTGCATTTTAAGATTCCAATTTATCATACTATCCGAAAATTTGATAAGCGTATTCAAACCCTTGATGCGCCACCGGAACAATTTTTGACCAGTGAAAAAAAGAACTTGATTGTTGATTCTTTTATCAAGTGGCGTATTATTGATGTGGTTAATTACTATATCTCCGTCGGTGGTCTTGCTCAGCGTGCAGGTCAACGCTTGGCAGAAAACATTGCTGATGGGTTGCGCAGCGAATTTGGTAAACGCACGATTCAAGAAGTGGTTTCTGGTGATCGGGCTGAAATTATGGATATCATTACTTCAAAAGCCAGTGAACGTGCTAAACAGTTTGGTATTGAAATTATTGATGTGCGTATCAAACGGATTGAATTGCCACGGGAAGTGAGTAGCTCTGTGTATCGACGTATGGAGGCGGAACGTGAGCGGGATGCCAGAAAATTACGCTCTCAAGGTGAAGCCGAAGCGGTACGTATTCGTGCAGTAGCTGATCGTGAAAGCGTTGAAACGATTGCTAAAGCAGAACGCGATGCGGAAAAAATCCGAGGTGAAGGTGATGCTGGGGCAGCCAATATTTATGCCCAAGCCTATAACCAAAATCCCGAATTTTATGCTTTTTATCGTAGTCTCGATGCTTATAAAGAAAGCTTTAAAAATCACAGAGATATTTTGTTGATTAAACCGGATTCTGATTTCTTTAGTTATTTCAATAATTTGGATGGTAAGACTTCCCCTCAACCGCCCAAGGAAAAGGGAAATTTAGATTAGCACTATGTGGAAAGAACTTGGGATTGCTTTGTCCCTTATTTTTGTTATTGAAGGTATTATACCCTTCCTTAATCCCGCCGGCTGGCGTAAAACTTTACAAAGAGTCAGCGAAATGGATGATGAAGTTTTACGCATGATTGGTTTATCAAGCATGATATTCGGCGTGATACTGTTGTATTTGGTGCATTAAACTTATTTTGGACGTGTAGCAGTCAGAGAAGCCAAGTTTTTTGAAAAAACTTGGTTTCTTTTTTTTTTCAGACCCTAGATTTTTATGAGCTATCAAGATCGTTGGTTACTACCGGCTGGCATCACGGAAATTTTACCTGATGAAGCCACACATTTGGAGACACTGCGCCGTAGATTGATCGATTTATATGCACGTTGGGGCTATAAATTGGTTATCCCTCCGATGATTGAATATCTTGAATCGTTATTGGTTGATAGGGGGGATGCGCTGGATCTACAAACCTTTAAGTTGACTGATCAATTAACGGGACGTTTGATGGGCGTGCGTGCTGATATGACGCCACAAGTGGCGCGAATTGATGCCCACCATCTAAAACGCGATGTGCCCACCCGATTATGTTATTTGGGAACAGTGTTGCATACGCGCCCAAATATTTTTGCAGGTTCACGTTCTCCTTTACAAGTTGGCGCAGAATTATATGGATATCAGGGTATTGCGGCTGATGTTGAAGTACTTTCATTGATGTTAGAAACGTTGCGTGAGACTGGTATCACCGACTTTCATATCGATATTGGGCATGTCGGCATTTATCAAAGTTTGATAGAACAAACGCCACTGAATCCTACCGAAAAAGAGCAATTATTTGATGCGATCAAGCGCAAAGCCAGCGCAGAAATTCATACTTTGTTATCCAACATTTCAAAGCCTTTGCGTGATATGTTGATCGAATTGGTGCAACTCAATGGTGATTTCTCCGTGTTGAAAGACGCACGACAACTTTTTTCTACTGCCCCTCCGGAAATTCATGCAGCGCTTGATGAGTTAGAAGAATTATCTACCCAACTAAATCATGTTCCCCTTTATTTAGATTTAGCAGAGTCAAGAGGTTATAACTACCATACCGGTGTTGTCTTTGCCGCCTATATTCCCAAACATGGACAAGCAATCGCAAAAGGGGGACGTTATGACATTAGTGATAAAATGTTTGGATGCCATCGCCCAGCCACTGGGTTTAGTGCCAATTTGAGAACCCTAGTTTCAGTGCGACCTGATGCCTTCCAGGCTAAGCAGTCCGCCATTTTTGCACCCGCGCAAAATGATACGGCTTTAGCGGCTATGGTAAAACAGTTAAGAGAAGATGGAGAAATAGTCATTTGTGACTTACCCAAACAACAAGGCGATGCTAGGGCAATGGGTTGTGATCGTGAATTGCGTTTGACAACGGAGGGGTGGCAAGTTGTTTTGTTATAGACATAACCGGTTGCATCCCCTCTCACAGCCCTCTTAGGGCGCACATTCGCTCATGCCGCACCTCCCATCACAGTATTGCCAGCCAAGTAGCCCTCGATCAAACCCAACAACTCGGGAAAAACGTCGCAATAATAACGTGAGTTCGACTTGAATATTAAGAATGTAATCCTTGTTGTAGGTTGGGTTAGATTTTTTTGCGCCGCAAAAAAACGTAACCCAACCGACTTTCAACTTAACTTATTGAAAAATAAGTCGAACTCACGTTACTAGCAAGTATAGCAATAAATATTTAGTTGTCAACTATTTTGACATATATTTGAGTAATGCCCCTATATCAGTCGGAGAACGCGCCAATGTCACACCAGCCGCTTCTAAGGCCGCAAATTTATCAGCAGCTGTGCCTTTTCCACCGCTAATGATCGCTCCTGCATGTCCCATGCGTTTACCTGGGGGGGCAGTCACACCGGCAATATAAGCAACAACGGGTTTGGTTACAGACGATTTAATATACTCTGCCGCATTTTCTTCAGCCGTACCACCAATTTCACCCACCATCACGATGCCTTCCGTTTTTGGATCTTGTTGGAACAGTTTTAAACAATCCACAAAACTCATACCATGAATTGGATCGCCACCAATGCCAACGCAAGTGCTTTGCCCTAAACCATTGTGGGTCGTTTGCGCTACGGCTTCGTATGTCAGGGTGCCTGAGCGTGAGACAATGCCAATGCGTCCTGCCTGATGTATGGGGCCAGGCATGATGCCCATTTTGCAACCCCCAGGGGTAATAATACCAGGACAATTGGGACCTATTAATCTAACATCTGGATAATGGTCCGTTAGTGCCGCTTTGACTTTGAGCATATCCAGTACCGGGATGCCTTCAGTAATACAAGCAACCACTTTTATGCCCCCATCAGCGGCTTCCAATATTGCATCTGCTGCAAATGCGGCAGGAACATAAATCATTGTCGCCGTCGCACCGGTACTCTCCACAGCATCGCGCACCGTATCAAAAACAGGTAAACCTAAATGTGTTTGCCCAGAGCGCCCAGGGGTGACGCCCCCCACTAAATTGGTACCATACGCAAGACATTGTTCTGAGTGAAAAGTCCCTTGTTTGCCAGTAAATCCTTGGCAAATCACTTTGGTGTCTGCATCGACTAAAATGCTCATTATTTATTCTCCTTTGGCTGCCTTGACGACTTTTTTAGCGGCTTCATCCAAATTATCGGCTGGGATGACGGACAAACCACTCTCTTTCAACAACGCTTTACCCTTATCAACGTGAGTTCCTTCTAAACGGACAACAACGGGTAATTGGGTACCTGTCTCTTTAATCGCGTGAATCACACCATCTGCGATCAAGTCGCATCTGACAATACCACCAAAAATATTCACCAAAATCGCCTTGACTTTGGAATCGGACAAAATGATTTTAAAGGCCTCAGTCACTCTGTCAGCTGTCGTACCCCCACCAACATCAAGGAAATTGGCTGGCTCACCCCCTTGGATTTTGATCACATCCATCGTGGCCATCGCCAAACCTGCGCCATTGACCATACAGGCAATATCGCCATCTAAAGCCACATAGTTGAGCTCAAACTGACGTGCTTTGTGTTCCTTTTCGTCTTCTTGGGTTGGATCGTACAAAGCCGCCAAATCCTTATGCCGATAAAGGGCATTATCATCAATATTGATTTTGGCATCTAATGCCAACAAATTACCTTGATCAGTTATAATTAAAGGATTAATTTCAACCAAACTGAGGTCTTTGTCCACAAACAAACGGTGTAAACCAAATAAAATAGAAGTTAATTGCTTACGTTGATTTGCATCTAAACCCAAAGCAAAAGCAATTTCACGGCATTGATAGGATCCAACCCCCACAACAGGATCTATGGTGCGATTAATAATTTTTTCCGGCGTTTTGGCGGCCACTTCCTCAATATCCATCCCCCCAGCACGGGATGCAATAACAGCAATACGCGCAGTCGCACGATCAACCACCAAGCTCAAGTAGAGCTCACTCTTAATTGCAGTGGTGTTTTCAATGAGTACACAATCTATCGGCTGTCCACTGGCACCTGTTTGGTGAGTGACTAATTGGGTCCCAATTAAATGGTGACTAATATCCATGAGCTCGTCCAAACTACGCGCGCATTTAACGCCACCGGCTTTGCCACGTCCACCGGCATGGACTTGTGCTTTCACCATCCAAGAGTCACCGCCTAAAATTTGGGCATGTTGTTTAGCCTCATCAGCGTTCCTAGCTGGATATCCCGTTGGCACCGGGATGCCATAATTAGCAAAGAGTTGTTTTGCTTGATATTCGTGTATGTTCATTCGGAGTCCTGAATTTTTGGTTTCAGAGCGTATTTATGGAATAATTATGTCGTTAGTTGTCAGAATATTGTATATTAGCATATATTTGGAATTTTCTAAGAAAATAGGCCTCCTGAATTGTAAATTTTGATGATGCCATTTACCAACGTTTTTTGAAAAAACTAGATAAAATTACTATTAATATAATATTAATTACTACTATAATGTTGGTGCAGCGTCTCAAAAAATTTCAAAAATGTTTTAGTTTCAATTAAGGAACATTGCTTATGGCAGTATCTGAACCAATTAGAAAGCAATTCATTGAATTTCTTATGCTTCGGGTTTATGATGATCAATACATTGACCGTCATGAAGAAAAAGAAATCCTTGAAGAGGGGATAAAAAGGGGAGTTAGCGTAGACGAAGGATTATCCATCATCCGACAAGTAGCAACAGAAAAAGGTTTTGTGATTGAGAGAGAGGCGGAAGAAAATGTGAGAAAAATTCTTCGGCAATTTGCGCTTAACGATGGTGTTGTTGATCAGAAGGAATTTGAAGATACTTTAGCATTGTTTAAAGAATCTTGCAAAGGAAAAATACCTGAGCCCGAGCTTAGAAAGCGATTAAAGAAAATGATGTTGGATGGCGGTTGGAAAGCTAAGGAGGGTGGATTTTTTGGAAAGAAATGGTTTTCAGACAACGAGGCTGGCAAATAATTTATTTGTGAAAAAAAACAAATACATACTATACGCCAGAGATTTATCAAATTTTTAAGAGGGTGTTTTAAAAGTCTATGAACCCCCACGCTAACAACAAGGATTAAAAATTCCTTTTAATCCTTGTCGTTAGTGCTGCAAATTTTTAGGGAGCCCAAACTATGGCAATTTCAGAACAGGTCAGAAGTCAGTTCATTGAATTTATAACGCTTCAAGCGTTTGATGACCAATACATTGATCGTCAAGAAGAAAGGCGAGTCCTTGAGGTGGGGGTCAAAAATGGCATAAGTGTAGAGGAGAGTTTATCTCTTATTTATCAAGTTGCTTCACAAAAGGGGTGGGTTCTTGAGAGAGAGGCTGAGGATCGTGCCAAAGAATTTCTTGATAAAGCAACAGCCAACGATGGAAAAGTTGATAAAAAGGAATTTGATAAGGCTGTCGCGCTTTTTGAAAAAGCCAGCAAGGGTAGATTGCCTGTACATGAAATCAAAAAACGCTTAAAGCATATAATGGAAGAAAACGGTTGGAAAGCCAAAGAGGGGGGATTATTTGGCACAAAGTGGTATTCTGTGATTGAGCTGGTTTAGATGAGGCGCTATTGGATTAACCCCTTCAAAAGGGGCTATTTTTTTTGATAAACCGTTTAGTTTGAATTTAGGGAGCTTAACTTATGATAGTTTCAGAAGAACTCCGAAAGCAGTTCGTTGATTACATTTTGCTTCAATCTTTTGATGATCAATATATTGATCGTCAAGAGGAGAAAAATATTCTTGAGGAGGGGATCAAAAAGGGGTTACGTATAGAAGATGCTCAAGCTATCATGCGACAAGTCGCCTCAGAGAAAGGATTAGCGCTTGAGCGGGATGCTGAAGATCGTGCCAAGGAAATGTTGGATACATTTGCTCATAATGATGGTAAAGTCGATAAAAAGGAGTTTATGGATGCAATAGCACTTTTCAAAACCCACAGCAAAGGCAAGATACCAGAGCCTGAGATGAAAAGGCGTCTCAAAAAGATGATGGAGGTTAATGGCTGGAAAGCCAAAGAAGGGGGATTTTTTGGGACCAAGTGGTATTCTGAAATTTCATAAAAACTTTGAACGTTCAATTTCGTAAATAACTACAAGGATTACTTAGGATAAGTCAGAATCTAAACGGCACGCATGCTTTTGATTTATCCTTTTTTAATTTAAAAGTAATCCTTGTAGTTATTGATTTTGAATTCAAAATCCAAAAACTTTTTATTGGTAACTAATCAATGGAACTATTGAAACGCATCCATTTTAGTTTGCGTATGATGCATCGCTATCGTCATGCTTTGGCATCAATTGACCATCATAGTGTCTGCCAATTGCCTCAAATATCACCGACTATCCTTAAGCAAGAAGGGGTTGCTGTGGTGGTACTTGATTTTGACGGGGTATTGGCAGCGCATGGTGAACCCCATCCTGTCGATGAGTTGGATCATTGGTTGCATGAATGTATCAACACTTTCGGTTCAGAACACGTCTTTGTTTTATCTAATAAACCCTTAGCAAGCCGCATTGCTTATTTTAACCGCCATTATGTTGGTGTGCGTTACATCACTGAGGTGAAAAAGAAACCTTATCCAGATGGGTTGCAAAAAATCATTGCTTTGAGTGGGCAACCGGCAAAGGCTTTGATGTTAGTGGATGATCGTTTATTGACTGGGGGCTTGGCGGCTTGTATCGCCAATGTGCCAGTTACTTATATTACTTGTCCTTACGTACTTCTATCTAAGCGCCCACTACAAGAATTGTTTTTTATGATGCTACGTTTTTTAGAACGCCATTTGATCAGAATTGTTGCTCGCATTTAAGCTAAGAAACAGGGGTTTAAGTTCTTGTAATTGGTGTTCCAAACTAATGGCTAATAGCGAAGAAATGGAAAAGAGACTTGATAAAACACCTAAATTTAATCAAATAAATATTCAATGTTCTTTAATTGTTTTTCTAAAGAAAAAGATAGCAGTGAAGAAATAGTAAACAAAGTGGCCAAGACATTTAAATTGGCATCAGCGTCACAGGCTGCACGAATGCGATCCGAAAACAGACGATTTAAGATTTGCAGTTCTTTAAAGTGTTTTTTCATGCCTTTGAACTCTAAATCAATTTTACCCCCTTTTCGATGTACATAATATTGTTGCAACATATAGGAAGAAGCCACACGGAATATAATTTCTTCAATGGAAGCAAATGGCAAATGATAATATGCCATGGCACGTAATGGGCGAGACAAAATAGGGCAAGCACTGGTTGCCATCACAAAACCAATTAAAGCTCTTAAACCCGTTTGGACATCTGTATGCTTAAAATATTCTCTTTCTAGGGTTTTGACACGAATATCCGCTTCTTTATAGGAAAGAACTTCAGCAAATTCCAGCACAATCTCATGGGCATCAATAGCGACAGGGCAATGTGAATATTCATCATTTTTTAGAGGGCAATGGGGGCATTGGTGAAAAGATAATTCAGTCCAAGCAGGATATAGATTTTTATCTAAAATACGTTCGCGACTTCTATTAAATTCTACATTGTAGTGCAAAACATTTCCATCATCCAATGCAAATATATATTCAATAGACTTATTTTTATTGTCAAACATGTTCTCCCTCCATTTTAATCGAATAAATATTCAATTTTCCTTAAATGTTTTTCTAAAGAGAGTGATAACATTGAAGAAATAGTAAATAAAGTCGCCAATACATTTAAATTGGCATCGGCATCACAGGCTGCACGAATGCGCTCAGAAAAATGATAATTTAACGTTTGTAAAGATTTAAAATGCTGTTTTAAGCCTTCAAATTCTAAATCAACACTTCCGCCTTTTTGGTGTACATAATATTGATGCAATAAATAGGCAGAAGCCACACGAAAAACGATTTCATCAAGGGAGGCAAATGGTAAATGATAATAAGCCATGCCGCGTAAAGGGCGCAAAATGGGGCACGCGCTGGTTGCCATTACAAAACCAATCAAAGCTCTTAAACCCGTTTGCACATCTGTATGTTTAAAATACTGTCTTTCTAGGGTTGTCACACGAATATCCGCTTCTTTACATGACAGGACTTCTGCAAATCCGAGCACAATCTCATGGGCATCAATGGCAACAGGGCAATGGGAATATTCATCATTGTTTAGGGGACAATGAGAACATTGGTGAAAATGTAACTGGGTCCAAGCAGGGTACAGATTATTGTCTAAAAGATGTTTGCGGGCTCTATTAAACTCGACTTTGTAGTGTAAATCCTTTCCATCGTCCATGCTAAAGGTATATTCAATAAACATAATGAGACATCCGAGGGATTATGGTGGGATAAATTCAGAAAAGAGCACATTCCTCGTTTTTTAGGAGGGAATGGGGGGGGTATTCTTTTCTGAATAGAAGTTTGGTACCGAGGGTCGGACTCGAACCGACACGGTATTGCTACCACTAGATTTTGAGTCTAGCGCGTCTACCAATTCCGCCACCCCGGCTTTGTGAAATTTATTGGTGTACTTGATAAAAGTACATACACTTTCGTAAAAATTATTTGTTGAGCAAATTTGGTACCGAGGGTCGGACTCGAACCGACACGGTATTACTACCACTAGATTTTGAGTCTAGCGCGTCTACCAATTCCGCCACCCCGGCTTATTTAAACCTATTATCACATTATCACTTTTGAATTGTCAACAGTTAATAATGCAACGAACCGATTTTTCTTTTAATTTGCCTGAGCATTTGATTGCTCAACATCCTAGCGACTCCCGCACAGGTAGTCGTCTTTTATATATAGGGGCACACAATAGTCAATTTCAAGACTATTATTTTGTCGATTTTCCAAATTTGTTAGCCCCCGGTGATTTATTGGTGTTCAATGACACCCGTGTTATTCCTGCACGATTATTTGGGCAGAAATCCTCTGGGGGTAAAGTCGAAATCCTTGTCGAACGGGTGCTTGATGAGCATCGGGTGTTGGCGCAACTGCGCACCAGCCGATCACCTAAGCCTGGTTTACAATTATATCTTAAAAACGATATCAATGTGACTGTTTTGCGACGTGTTGAAAATTTTTTTGAACTCCAATTTGAAAATTCGCGCCCTGTGTATGACATTTTGCAAGCCATTGGACACATTCCATTGCCACCGTACATTAAACGGGCAGATACACAAATAGATAGTAGCCGTTATCAAACAGTTTATGCACAAAAACCAGGGGCTATCGCTGCGCCAACTGCCGGTTTACACTTTGATGAAGCCATGATTGCACAAATTGAAGCTATGGGAATAGAAAAAACCTTTATTACTTTACATGTAGGGGCAGGTACATTTGCGCCTATTCGTGTTAATGATATTCGCCAGCATACCATGCATGCCGAACATTTGCACGTTTCGGCCCAAGTGTGTGAGCAAGTTAAGGCGACCCGTGCTCGCGGTGGACGTGTTATTGCTGTTGGCACAACGACTGTGCGTGCTTTAGAAACGGCGTCTGCTGAAGGTATTATAAAACCTTATGATGGTGAAAGCCGTTTATTTATTACACCTGGCTACCACTTCCACAGCGTCGATGCCTTATTGACCAATTTTCATCTGCCTGAATCCACCTTGTTGATGCTTGTTTGCGCCTTTGGGGGCCAATCCAGAATTTTGGCCGCCTATCAACATGCGGTAGCACAAGAATATCGTTTTTTTAGTTATGGGGATGCCATGTTTGTAAGTCGCACATAGGCTTATTCGTTGTACTCAAGATTGTTCCCTGGAGTACAACGAAAGATCAAAAAAATTATGAAGCAATCAGTTCCTGGTGTCGTTCTTCAAGCCGCTCAACGACCAATTGAATATGCATACGAAGCGCATAAAATTCGCCCATGTAAGAAAGTGGTACAGAGACTTGTTTAACCAGTTCATCTTGAAGCTTTGTCGTTTCTTCAATTTCTTTTTCAATTGCTGACAAGTCTGTGAGTTCATTAATTTTGCGATCGACTTCAGACAATCTGTTATACCAGCGAAAAATTTTAAAGCGAATCCCCCACCGATATAGCGGGATTGCCCCCTTTAAAAGGGGCAACATCACCGCGATAAGTGGTATTAGCATAATTTTCAAGCGATCCAGCAGACTAGCTAACCAAAATGGGAAAACTCTTTGCAGGATAGAAGGACCATATTGCAAATAATGGTTCGCTTGAGCATTCATCGGAAATTCAACGAATTTTTCTGATGGAAAGTAGCCAGCCTTTTCAAGCAATCCCCCCGCATTATGCACTTCATTCATCGCCTTCAAAAAAAGATGAACGAGATCAGGATGTAAATTTTCACGGGCAACCAACGTTGCGGTTGTCGCTAATAGTGTTTTATCGGTGTTGGGAATATTATTCTCCAAGTCAATCACACCTTCTCCTATTTTGACACTGGTTAAAAAGGAATAGCGGCTGCTGTAAGCCAAATCACGCTTAAAACTCATGAGGTCAAGGTCTGGATTGCGGAGCAATTCAAAAATAATGCTGGCAGCAGGAGACATCACAAAAAAAGCCGCATCAATTTTTCCAGCAATTAACTCTTGTGCAGCCGTTTTTGAAGAAAGGGCTAAAAAAGTTGTATTGTCTTGAGTGACATCGTTATCTTGTAACAATTGTAAAGCCATTGCTCGGGTACCACTCCCCTCTTCACCAAGCGCCACACGTTTACCACGCAACTCAAAAAGATATTTAAACGGTTGCTCCTTGCGATGAAAAACCCACAATGGCTCATAAAAAAGGCTACCTAAAGATTGTAGCCCCTCAGGAGATACTGTCTTACCTGTACCACCTTGAACAATCCCAAGATCAACTTCACCAGATTTGAGTTTTTTCAAGACTTCAATTGAGCCAGCCGTTAGTTGAATATTTAATTGAAACTGCTCTTCGGCAAGATGCTTTTGGTAGTTTAAGGCAAAGGTGTGATAACCCCCGCCCTCTCTACCAGTTGCAATGCTGACCTCCTGAGGCGCTGGGGGATCAACAAATTGATAAGCAATAAACAAGCTTAATAAGCTTAACAAAATAAAGAGGATAATGGGTATCCAGACTTTGCAAGCATCACATTTCATCAAGGGTTCCTTTGATTGAAAAAAAAATCATTGTATCAGAAATTTTTTAATTCCAGCTTTATTTGAACTGCGATTTATGTGATATGATTGCTATGATGATCATACGCTTTCATAACATCAGTCAGTAAAGGAGCCTCCATGAAAATCCCATGGGACATTACCCACCTGAAAAAGCGGTGGCAATATTCTCTGATGCCTTGGCTAATAAGTGGCGCGTTACTGACTTCTCCATTAAGTGCAGGCGAACTCGTACTGAAAGATTTTTCTGACGTTTCTAGTCTAACTTTGAATGGAGATACTCAAACGTTACAAACACAAGATGGTGTTGTTTTACGCTTAACTTCTGCAACTCGACTTCAATCTGGTAGTGCTTTTAGTATGGTCAGAATACGACTTCAATAACACAACAAGAGGTAGCGTTTACCCAAGAGGTGGTGCTCGTTTTGAAATGGTGCCTGGGAGTTGCATCACTTGGTGTGCGCCTCCTGGCGGGTACTACCAATATTAGACATTTACTCTTTCATTCCAGGGAGCGCTTCACATAGCGAAGCGCGTAACATCATCCACAAAAGTTATTGATTACTTTTGTGGACTATATTTTTGGAAATGCTATGCCAGTAACAGTCTATGCAGCCCAGATACAACTCGATGCTGCCTTATCAACACCTGTCATGTTGGCTAATAAAAAACAAACCGTCTTTTTACGTGTAGGGTTGATTGGTTTGCCTTTTGAAGAACAAAAGGTTGCACCCATCAATGTCGCTTTAGTGATCGATAAATCAGGTTCTATGCGAGGGGATAAAATTCTTCGTGCTAAGGAGGCTGCCATTATGGCGGTTGAGCGGTTGCGTGAGGAAGATATTATTGCAGTGGTGGCTTATGATCATCACGCCAACATTCTTTTACCAGCAACCAAGGCAACTGATCAAAAAATGATCACAAATGCCATTAATAAAATTAGGGTAGGTGGACAATCAGCACTCTATGATGGCCTAGAAAATGCTGCTAAAGAAATCCGCAAATTTTTGGATAGAAAGCGGGTTAATCGAATGATTTTAGTTTCTGATGGATTCGCCAATGTGGGTCTAAATACCCCTAAAGAATTGGGGAAATTAGGCGCGGCTTTGGGTGATGAAAGTATTGCCATCACGACGATTGGGTTAGGGTTGGGCTATAACGAGGATTTGATGAGTCAGTTGGCAGAAAAAAGCGATGGTAATCATGCTTTTGCAGAAAATGCGACCGATTTAATCCGTTTTTTTGATCACGAATTTGGCGATATATTTTCCGTCGTTTCCCAAGAGGTAAATGTTACTATTATTGGTGTAGACGGTGTGTGCCCTATTCGCGTGTTGGGGCGAGAGGCAAAAATTCAGGGCTCACAGGTTTCAGTCAAACTCAATCAACTTTATAGCAAGCAAGAAAAATATGTGCTGTTAGAGTTGGAAGTGCCGCCAATGAATCAAGAACGCATGATTGTTGGTGTAGCCGTTGTCTACCGTAATTTGGGTTCAGATGTGAGCGAACGCTTGAGCAGCATGATTTCTGCAACTTTTACAGATTCACTCCAATTGGTGGTGGAAAAAACGAACACTGCCGTCATGACAGCCGCGGTGGAACAATTGGCTGTGAAAAAAAATGAAATCGCTGTAAAATTGCGTGATGATGGTCAGGTTAAAGAGGCGCGAAAAATTTTGCTGGACAATGCTAATTTTTTAGCGGAAGAGGCCGCAAAATATGAATCAAAAAGCTTAGAAAAGCTGAGAGATATTAATAACAATGATGCCCAAAATTTGGATGAAGAAAATTGGAATCGGCAACGTAAATTGATGCGTGGGGAGCAGCATCGCTCGAAAACTCAGCAAAAATATTGAGCAATGAAAGCTGAATTTTAAAAAAGGATAAATCAAAAGCATGCGTGCTGTTTTGATTCGATTTTGACTTATCCTTTTTTAAAAGTAATCCTTGTAGTTATTTGGCGCAACCTGACAGGTTTCAAAAAACGGTCAGCTTATTTTTCTTGACTTTGATAATACTCCATCAAAATCTTAGCCACCTCTGGGCGAGAAAATTCCGGCGGTGGCGCTTCACCTGCTGCCAACATCGCACGTACTTTGGTGCCAGACAGGAGGCTAAAATCTTCCTTGGTATGATCAGGCACATCACGCATCATCACCACCTTGTTCAATTTCTTAGAGTAGGCCGTATGATCCGCACGGAAAATTTGGATATCAAGCGCACCTGCTGGCACTTCTTTGTCAAAAATCTCCTGAGCCTCAAATTTACCGTAGTAGTCGCCCACACCAGCATGATCACGACCAATGATACAGCCGCTATTTTGACGGAATGTGGCATGTAATACCGCCTCACGGGGTCCAGCGTAGAGCATGTCAAAACCGTAGCCAGTAATCATGACTGTGTTTGCTGGAAAATAGATTTCTACCATCTTACGAATGGCAGCATCGCGCACTGGCGCAGGAATATCGCCCGGTTTCAATTTACCAAGCAACATGTGAATCAGGATACCATCAGTATTGAGCTCCTTTTGAGCCATTCTGCACAATTCTTCATGAGCACGGTGCATGGGATTGCGCGTTTGGAAGGCGACGACTGTATTCCAACCGCGTTCTTGAATTTCATTGCGAATTTCTACTGCAGTGCGGAAAGTATCGGGAAAATCTTGTTGAAAGTAGCTAAAATTCAGTACTTGGATAGGACCAGAAATAACATATTTACCATGGGAGTTAAAGGTAGCCACACCGGGATGTTCTGAATCTAAAGTACCGTATACCTTTTCAGCGATAGAGTTGGCTTGATCGTCACTGAGCTCCTCAATAGCTTCAATGTCTTGAATCGCCAATACTGGGTTGCCCTCTTCATTCGGATCACGCAATGCAATGCGTTTCGCATCTTTGATGGCTGAAATGTCGGCAGTGCGATTGAAAACAGGCACAGGCCAAAATTGTCCACTGGTCAGTTGCATTTTTTCGGCCACGCTCATTGCGTCTGCGATATTCATATAACCCGTTAATGGATTAAAATAGCCTGCGCCAAGCATAACCGCGTTAGCAGCCGCAGCCGAATTGAGTAACAAAGAGGGTAAACCTTCTGCCTCTTTATTGAGCTCATGATGTTTTTTCTCATCGTAAACAAATAAGGGATTTAAGGTATCAGAGCCGAGTGGCTTTATCATTATTTTCTCCTATCAGAATATAAAAAAAATAATAGTAGTTGATTAATCTAAAATATTATTACACATTAATTTTGTGTGTCAATTAGAATCATTTTTGGGGGATAAAATTATTCTGATAATAATCATTAATTAGTCAAAATATTTCTATTCATCAGAAAGTGCCTATGCATCATCCACTGTGGCTATAATTTTGAACTGTGATTCTTATGATTTATGTGATTGATTTGAGGAAAAAATCCGCATTAGCACCCTCATAATAATCATATCAATCACATTGAATTTTCTATTAATATGTAATACTATAACATTAATAGTGTAATACTATAACGTAATAAATATTGTTAGGAACGTCTTAGCTATCAATCAAATATTTTTAGGAAAAATCAATCAAGTTTCTGGCAACAACCTAATAATGGTATAAAAATATAATGTCAAAATATACTACACCTTTAGCTTTTATGGGAAGTGTCCATGATCATGCCCATTGTATTGCGCAAGCTTTAGAAAAAGCTAACAAAGTGTGTCAACAAGAGAATGTGCGTTTTACGCCCTTGCGCCGTCAAGTTTTTGAGCTGATATGGCAATCTCATAAACCCATTGGGGCTTATGCGATTTTAGAAAGTTTGCACAACAAGCAAGGTGGACATGCAGCGCCCCCAACGGTCTATCGTGCGCTTGATTTTTTATTGAACTATGGCTTGATACATCGGATTGCTTCATTGAATGCTTTTGTTGGTTGTTGGCATCCCGATGAGTCGCATGTTGGACTGTTTTTAATTTGTGAATATTGTGGCAATGCCACGGAATTTGAAGCCCCTGAAATTAATCAGGATATCAGGGAGTATGTTGATAAAATGAGTTTTCAGGTGGAAAAACAAACGGTTGAACTGATGGGACGGTGTGTTTCTTGTCAATCACTCATTCCCCAACAAGGAACCATTGAGTCTTGATAATGTGCTTTCAAAAGCCTCCTGTCGCGCCTCTATCATTAGTCGATGTTCGCAATGTATATGTACAATTTCACCAACAAATTGTTTTGCAAAATGTGTCGTTGACTGTGCAACGGGGTCAGATTATTACCTTAATTGGACCCAATGGCGCGGGTAAATCGACGCTGGTGCGGGTGGTGTTAGGCTTA
>CAYFOB010000007.1:0-2064 GCA_964344525.1 uncultured Thiomargarita sp. | reverse complement strand
TTGACGGTGGCCCGGTTTCTCAGCTTGGGTAGCCCCAAAAAAAACGCTGTTCTTCAACAAGCACTGGAAGAAGTTGGCGCGGTTCATGTTTTTAAACGCCCCCTACAAAGCATTTCTGGGGGTGAAATGCAGCGAGTTCTTTTAGCACGCGCTTTGTTACGAGAACCCGATTTATTGGTGTTGGATGAACCGATACAAGGCGTTGATATAACGGGGCAGTATGAATTGTATGAGCTCATTGCCCAAATTCGTCAGCAACGGGATTGTGGCATTTTGATGGTGTCACACGATTTGCATTTAGTGATGTCGGCAACGGATTATGTTATGTGTTTAAATCAGCATATTTGTTGCTCTGGACATCCTGAAACGGTGACTCAACACCCCGCCTATTTAGAATTGTTTGGGGCAAGAGCGGCACAAGATTTAGCCATTTATACTCACCACCATAAAAGGGGGATACAAAATGGATGATTTTTTGTGGCGTGCATTGTTAGGTGGCTTAGGCGTTGCCTTCGTTGCAGGTTTCTTGGGCTGCTTTATTGTGTGGCGACGGATGGCTTATTTTGGTGACACGTTGGCGCATTCGGCATTATTAGGGATTGCGCTGGGATTTTTGCTCAATTTAAAATTGGTTGTTCATTTGAAATTGAGCAACATTTTGATGTTGAGCACCCTGGGGGTTTGTATCGCAATCGCCCTATTGTTAGTGATATTACAATCACAAAAACGTTTGGCGACTGACACTTTATTAGGGATTTTGGCGCATAGTGCCTTATCTTTGGGACTAGTGACACTGGCTTTTTTGCAAGGCTCCGGCTTACGCATTGATTTGTATGGCTATTTATTTGGCGACTTGTTGGCGGTGACGCGCTTAGATTTATACTGGATTTATGGTGGAGGCGGCGTGATTTTGTTGTGCCTTGCGTTGATATGGCAATCTTTATTGTCAATAAGCATCCATGAAGAATTGGCGCAAGTTGAAGATGTCCCGGTGGCTTGGATACGTTTATTATTTATGCTCATGGTTGCTTTGGTGATTGCAGTTGCTATGAAAATTGTTGGCATTTTGTTAATTACTTCGATGTTAATAATCCCCCCAGCCACCGCCCGTTATTTTGCGCGAACGCCAGAACAAATGGCGATATTGGCGAGTTTTATTGGTTGCATTGCTGTGGCTATGGGTTTAAGTATGTCTTGGCACTGGGACACACCTACGGGACCCTCAGTGGTTGTCGCTGCTAGCTTTTTGTTTATATTAACTTTTTTATTGCCACGTCGTTTGACGGCTTAATGATGCAATTTTTCTACAAAGCGATGGACAATCATGGACGTATTGTTCAAGGAAAATTGGGTGCAAAAAATGTTAATGACTTGGAAATGCGTTTGGAGCACATGGGGCTGGATATTATCCATTATCAATCCAAAAAATATCGTCATTTTGGTAAAGTCACTCGCCAAGATTTGATTAGTTTTTGCTTTCACATGGAAAATTTAACCCGTGCTGGTGTGCCTTTGTTAGAGGGTTTAGGTGATTTGCGCGATAGTTTGCCACCTTCTCGATTTCGTGAAGTGGTTTCATGTGTGCATGAAAGTATAGAAGGGGGGATGTCTTTATCTGAGGCGATGGTGGATTTTTCAAGCGTTTTTGATCAAGTTTTTGTCAGTTTGATTCGTATTGGGGAAGAAAGTGGTCATTTGAGTACCATTTTTGAACATTTGACGGAAACGCTCAAATGGCAGGATGAAATGATTGCTAAAACGAAAAAACTGTTGATGTATCCCGCTTTCATGGGCGTTGTTATTGTTGCAGTGTTGTTTTTTGTGATGACGTATTTGGTGCCACAACTTATCATTTTTATTCAAAATGTCGGTGGCGATTTGCCCTTGCATACGCAATTTCTAATCATTGTGTCTGGTGTGTTTGTTAAATATTGGTATTTTATTTTGATGGTGCCTGTGTTGGCGTTTTTAAGCCTCAAAATGGTAATGCGAATGAGTCGTCACATCCGTTTTTTCGTTGATCATTTGAAATTGCGGGTGTGGGTGATGGGAAATATTTTCGAA
>CAYFOB010000006.1:22910-25069 GCA_964344525.1 uncultured Thiomargarita sp. | reverse complement strand
CCAAAGCGCTGCTTTGGACTCCAAAATACGGTAAAACTTGTGAACGGGTACTTAATAAAGGATAAGTCTTGCGTCACTTCATTAATGGGGGTTATCCTTTATTAACTGATATTACGCACTCTTGTTCACAAACCATAGTCGCAAAGCGTTGCTTTGCACTCCAAAATACGATTGAATTTTTTTTCGTTCCAAGCATAGCTTTGCTCCTATGCTTTGTGAACAAGAGTGCGTAACATCAGTTAATAAAGGATAAGTCAAAACCTAAAATAAAAAAAACTTGACATATATATATAATATGACAATATTATGCAACATGAAAGCTAAAGACGTTTTAGAACTGACTGTCCCTAGCGGGCGCTGATCCTGGAATTTGGTTAATAGTTATGTACGCAGAATACTTTAAGTGCTTTGAAAACGTTGAAAATCTGGGTGGTAAAGCATGGCAACATGCAATGAATGTTGATTTTATAGAACAAATGACGATTAAGGATTGCTCCCTGCATTGTTTTCATTACCAGCAAATGTTTGAAATGCTATTTAAATATTTGCTGGAGGCAAAAAGCAAGCACAGTTTATATTCACGTACTCACAAGCTAAATAATTTGCTTGAAGAGTTAATCGAATATACCACCTTCAGAACTGATAAAACAAAATACCGTATGTCGTTACAAGTCATCACGGTATGTGCGGAGGAATACCGTTATAACTTTTTAATAGACTGTGAAGGTTATCGAGACAGTGTACAAATCGCTAATGAACTACTCAAGGAATTATTGACGTTCAACGATTCTTAGAGCCCCTGTGATACATTACGGATAAAGCCTTGAAGGATTTATCCGTTGTACTCAAAAATAGTAACGTTTATACCATTCAACAAAACGTCCTATCCCTTCTTCAATAGAAGTCTGTGGTTTAAAACCAACATCCCGTTCTAAGTCATCCACATCAGCATAGGTCGCTGGCACATCCCCCGGTTGCATAGGTAGCATATTCTTTTTGGCTGTTTTACCCAAGGCTTTTTCTAGCGTTTCGATAAAGTGCATAAGTTCAACAGGATTGTTATTTCCAATGTTGTAGAGTCGATACGGGGCCACACTGGCGCTGGGATCTGGCGCATCACCTGACCATGCAGGGTTAGGCTTGGGTATCCTATCAAGGACTCTGATAACGCCTTCAATAATGTCATCAATGTAGGTAAAATCGCGTCGCATGGCACCGCTATTATAAACATCAATCGGTTGATCTTCAAGAATCGCCTTGGTAAATTTGAATAAAGCCATGTCAGGGCGCCCTTTAGGCCCATACACGGTGAAAAAACGTAAGCCGGTTGTGGGAATGCCGTAAAGGTGGGCGTAGGTATGAGCCATTAGCTCGTTAGCCTTTTTGGTAGCAGCATACAATGAGATGGGGTGATCCACATTATGGTGAACAGAAAAAGGCAATTTGGTGTTAAGCCCATATACAGAGCTGGAAGAGGCAAAGACTAAATGTTTTACACCATGATGACGGCAGCCTTCTAGAAGATTCACAAACCCAACAACATTGCTGTCCACGTAAGCGTGAGGATTTTCAATAGAGTAACGCACTGCGGCTAAATTGACCACTCCTTGGAACTTTTCACGCGCAAACAATTCCGCTATGCCTTCACGATGAGCCAAATCTAATTTGGCAAAACTAAAATTTGACTGCGCATCCAATTGGGCTAAACGTGCTTTTTTGAGGTTGACATCGTAGTAATCATTGAGATTATCAAGTCCCACAACTGTGTCGCCTCGTTCTAAAAGACGTAATGAGAGTTGTGATCCAATAAAGCCTGCGGCACCTGTGACAAGTATTTTCATAGTTTTTTTTTGTGAACAGAAATGGGAATAATTTAGATTTTTCAATAAAACAAAAAATTTTATGCTTGTTACAATGTTTTTAGTGCAGTTTCTACTCGTTGCATGGTTGTTGTATTTACATGCCCCATAACACTACTCTTAATACGTTGTTTTGAAATAGTACGGATTTGATGAGCCTGTGCTTTGGAATCGTGAGCTAATCCCGTTTCTTGTTTGTCAAGAAAAATTTCAAAGGGGTAGACACGCGCCACGTTTTTCGTTATAGGCAACACCGTAATTGTATTACTCGCGTTATTATTATCATTGTTTCTGATAATA
>CAYFOB010000006.1:19219-22900 GCA_964344525.1 uncultured Thiomargarita sp. | reverse complement strand
TTTTGATTTCATCTCCCACAGTTGGGTTTAAATCAGCATAATAAATTTCACCACGTTTCATCATAAAGTCCATCCTTTGCCGTTATTTCCCAAGCGGTGTCAAATTCTTGCACAGCATCACGATAAGCACGTTCTAATTCGCCGTTATGCTCCTTGTCTGCATCACAGTTAATTGAGCCAAGTTCACGATCACGTAGCAATTGAAGTGCTTCTTGTATGACATGAGATGGTGTTTTGCTATTATGTGTAGCAATGTAATTATTAATAAAATTAATAAAAAAAATGGGCAAAGAAATGGAAAGTTTATCAACATTTTCAGCATACATCTTTATTTCCTCACTCAACATCGAGTCAATTTAAACTGGCACAGAATATAAGTGCCCAGTCACAACATACGATATTTAGGAGTCCAAAATTTATTTTGGGCGAGGACACTTCCAAAATAAATTTTGGACTTCATGCCTTATGATTCAGTACTTAATGAGGTAAATCACACTAAAGTCGCCCATCCACAACTTCAATTGGCAAAACAGATTTCACATCATAAATAACCGAATCTGGCTTGGCTAACGCACGAATGCCTTCGCCTCCCATTTCAGAAAATTGTTTATGAGCGACTGCCAAGACAATAGCATCATACTGTTTTTGCGCTAAGCTTTGAACCAATGCTATATTGTACATCTGCTTGGCTTCATCTAAATTTGCCCAAGGATCGTAGACGTGGACAATCGCCCCATAATCTTGAAGCTCATGAATAATATCTATAGCGTGGGTATTACGAAGATCCGGGCAATCTTCCTTGAAAGTCAGTCCCATGACCAAAATATTGGCACCTGTGACATGAATACGCTTTTGTATCATGCGCTTAACCACCACCGAGGCAATGTAAGTGCCCATATCATCATTAATCCGACGCCCCGCCAAAATCATTTCTGGGTGATAGCCCACATCTATCGCTTTTTGAGTCAAGTAGTAGGGATCAACGCCAATACAATGCCCACCCACTAAGCCCGGTTTGAAGGGCAAAAAATTCCACTTACTACCCGCAGCCTCCAAAACTTCTTGGGTATCAATGCCAAGCCGATTAAAGATTAATGCCAGTTCATTAACCAAGGCAATATTGACATCGCGCTGAGTATTTTCAATCACTTTGGCGGCTTCAGCCACGCGGATACTACTCGCTTGGTGAGTGCCGGCTGGAATAATGCTGCGATAAACTTGATCAATCAATTTTGCAATTTCTGGGGTGGAGCCAGAAGTCACCTTAACAATGTTAGGCAAGCGATGTGTTTTGTCGCCCGGATTAATGCGCTCTGGGCTGTAGCCTACAAAAAAATCCTCATTCAATTTGAGATTGGATTCACTTTCTAAAATAGGCACACAAACTTCCTCAGTCGCACCGGGGTAAACGGTGGATTCATAAACCACAATATTGCCTGCTGCCAATAGCTTGCCTATCATCTCACTGGCTTTTTCAAGGAAAGTCATATCGGGTTGTTTATGACAATCCAGTGGCGTGGGGACAGTGATGATATAAAAATTGCACTCTGCCAAATCGTTGAGATGGTGAGTATAATTAAGGTTTTTAGCTTGTTTAAATTCTTCTGGCAACACCTCGTGGGTGCTGTCTTGCCCTGCTTTGAGCGCTGCAATCCGTTCCGTTTTAAGATCAAAACCTATTGTTGGGTAGTATTTACCAAATTCTACGGCCAATGGTAGCCCCACATAACCGAGTCCTATCACGCCGATTTTGAGTTCGTTGAGTGTTGTCATATTACTTTTTTTTTCGTTCCCATGCAAAGGGAACTTTAGCTGAAAAACGCGCCAAGTGGATTAACCATTCGTGTTAATGCTACCATAATCAGGTAAAAAAACACGCTTAATGCCCCTATCCAAGCCATGACACGGATAGTTTTAGTTTTTCCCCGCTTAAGCGCGATAGTGCCCACAACAATATAAACTAATAAAGCTAATAATTTCACCGTCAACCAAGGTTGGGCACCAGGATATTGATGGAGAATGAGGGCTAAACCAATGCCACTCAATAATAATATTGTGTCAATCACATGGGGCACTATCTTAACACAGCGTTGTTGTAGCCAGTGGCTCTCTTGTATCATCCAAATACCACGAATAGTAAATGAGATCAAAGTGAGGATGACACACGAAATATGGATATTTTTTATAATCAAATACATAGTCATGACAAAAATTTCTAATACCACAATTCCTGATGAGATGGCAGGCTACCGTTTTGATAAAGCCTTAGCGACCTTATTTCCATCTTATTCACGGGCACGTTTGCAGCAATGGATACGCGATGGATATGTACTAGCCAATGGCACCCAGTTGCGTGCTAAAGATAAAGTGAAAGGTGGTGAAGTGGTACAAGTCACCGCGCAACAACAAGAAGAAGTCTCTTGGCAAGCGCAAGTATTGCCTCTCACATTACTTTATGAAGATGAAGATTTATTAATTGTTAATAAACCTGCTGGCTTAGTGGTACATCCCGGCGCTGGCAATCAAAATAGCACATTGGTGAATGCCTTGCTACATCATGCGCCAGAATTAGCGCAGTTACCTCGCGCAGGTCTCATACACCGTCTTGATAAAGAAACCAGCGGTGTATTAGTGGTGGCGCGTAATTTAACTGCCCATACACATTTAGTGGCACAACTGCAAAACCGTGAATTTATTAAAGAATATCAAGCCATCGTCACAGGGGTATTGGTTGCTGGGGGCACGGTAGATGCAGCGATAGGACGGCATCCAACACACCGCACCCGTATGGCAGCGGTGGAAAATGGTAAACCGGCTATTACCCATTATCGTATTATCCAACGTTTCCGTGCCCATACTTATATTAATATACAACTTGTGACTGGGCGCACACATCAAATTCGTGTCCACATGGCTTATAAACGTTATCCGCTGCTTGGAGATTCTGTGTATGGGCGACGCTTGCAAATCCCTCCTGCCAGTAGTGATACATTTAAGGAAATATTGCGAACATTTTCGCGTCAAGCTTTGCATGCTGCGCGATTAGGATTTATTCATCCGAGTCGTGGCGAATTAATGCAATGGGCTGCGCCCTTGCCCAATGATATGCGTCTGTTGTTAACGGCACTTGAGACGGACAAACAAGAACATGCTTAAATTAATAACACCAAATCTGACAGCACCTCCACAAATCAAAGCTTATACAACAACTCGCCACGGCGGCTACAGCCAACCGCCCTATGATGGGCTAAATTTAGCTGACCATGTCGGCGATGATCCCCAAGCAGTTGCAGCTAATCGTGCAGCACTTCTCTTACCCTCAGAACCCGTCTGGCTTAAACAAATCCATGGTACTCAAGTTGTCAGCGCCACGCCCAATAATACACATTGCGCTGCTGATGCCATTTTTTCGACACAGTGTGGAAAAATCTGCAGTGTCCTGACCGCAGACTGTTTACCTGTATTATTTTGTGACCGTGCGGGGACTTGTGTTGCAGCAGCGCATGCGGGATGGCGTGGGCTTGCGGGTGGGATATTAGAGGCGACTTTGCAACGTTTAAATGTCGCCCCCCAAGAGATTTTAGTTTGGTTAGGTCCCGCGATTGGACCACAAGCTTTTGAAGTGGGTAATGAGGTGCGTGATGCTTTTATAAACTTTTTACCACAAGCGGCTGAGGCTTT
>CAYFOB010000006.1:16422-19209 GCA_964344525.1 uncultured Thiomargarita sp. | reverse complement strand
TACTTTCAAGCGTAAAAATCATTGGCTGGCAGATTTGTATCTGCTTGCTCGTCAACGTCTTGCACATCAAGGCGTCACAGCTGTGTATGGGGGCGATTTTTGTACCTACACTGATGCAGAACGTTTTTATTCCTATCGACGCGACAAAATCACTGGGCGAATGGTCAGTTTGATATTTATGCAAAACATACCTCATAATAAGATTTAATTTTATGCGCTAACCTTTACTCCCACTTATCAATTTTAATCTAATTGTGATCAATCAAACATAAAGTTTCGAGATTAATCCCTCAAAATGTTCTATTGTTATTTGTAATATGTAAAAAGATAAATTCCTTAGTATTATCAAGGGGATAAATTCTTTTTTTAATACAGGAGTACAAATGTCATGTTAGAACGTCTTATTTATGGATATGATCACAATTTTTACCATAGCGTTATCACAGCGGATAAGGACACTCAATACCTTGGGGGACAATTTCATGATGCGCAATACAAGCCTGTTCCAACCCAACCAAATGCATGGTTATCATCTATCTCAAGTAATGATCCCCCTATCCCAAATCAGGTATTGCATACTCTGCAAGGACATGAAGATTGGGTGAATTCAGCCACCTTTAGCCCTGATGGATGTACCCTTGCCTCTGGGAGTGAAGATAGCTCCATCAAATTGTGGGATGTGAGTACTGGCAAGATTCTTCGCACTTTGAAAAATGGGTGGTGGCGAAAAGGGCATAAGGCACCAGTCATAAGAGTCGTCTTTAGCCCCGACGGACGCACTCTTGCGTCAGCAGGTGATGATAATATTATTAAATTGTGGAAAGTGAGTACAGGCAAAGTGCTTGATACCTTGCAAAAAGAGAAGCTATGGGTGAATTCAGTGAGTTTTAGTCCTGATGGACGCTTGCTTGCATCGGCAAACGATACCAATTGTCAGTTATGGGACTTAACCACAGGTCAAATACTTTTTACCTTAGATGGGATTAATGTTGTCACATTCAGCCCAAACGGGCGAACCCTCGCTTCTGAAGGCGCGAACAACAGCATCAAACTGTGGGATGTCAGCACTGGGCAAACACGACAAACCTTTAAAAGACACGCCCACTCTGTGACAGCTATTGTGTTCAGTCCTGATGGACACACTCTGGCTTCAGGGAGCAAAGATTGCAGCATCAAATTGTGGGATGTGAATACGGGTAAAAGCATTGCGTGTTTACAGGGGCATGCACATTCCATATGTTCTCTCGCATTTCGCCCTGATGGACACATTCTTGCATCAGCCAGTTATGACAACACAATTAAGCTGTGGAAAATTAACACCAGCAATGAACTTTGCACTTTGCAAGGACATGACTGCTCTGTCAATTCTGTGGCATTCAGCCCTGATGGACACACGCTTGTGTCAGCGAGCTATGACAAAACAATTAAGCTTTGGCGATAAATTACTCAAAACTTCGGAAAAAGCTTGAAAATTATCGCCTGTACTGATTATAATGGACTCAATTATAGAATTGTTGTGAAATAATTTGTGCCCTCTCCCTTTGTTTGAACCTTGATTAAAATGATTTTTTTTGATTAAAACTCAATGAGTTATATTTGTTAATTCATTAAATACTTTAGTATTAGCAGGCCACCAAATTGAAAAAAAATAACGCATTCTTTGTGTTAATATTGCAGCTTGATGAATGTTTTAGGGAGGGGAGATTTTTTTCAATTTTTTTTGACATAAACCATTTTATAAACGATTAATAACATATCCAAATGTCAGTTTGGCACATTTAATGCTTTAGCTACGTTTTAATGGTACATATAAATATTAGACTTGTCCCTAAATAATTTTGAACTGTGATTCTAATCAGATCAATCACTACGTTATATAAACCAACAATCCTTCTTTTATGCTTGTTCTCATCTGCTTGCGTAATTCTTGGGCCCAAAAAGATTGCTTCTAACTCCAACCAACCACCGGCTTGGGTTTTAAACGGAGGGGCCCCAAACGGGGAGGGGGCTGTGGCTTGTAGCAGTAATGTTAACACACCTGACCAAGAGCCTGAAGCAAGTGGCAAAGCGCGCAAGATATTAGCGGCTGAATTGGGGGTGGAAATGAGTTCGATAACTCTTATAGGGGAGACAAATGATGGGGGTTACATCGATGTGGACATAACTGAAAAAGTTAAGCAGGTCGTTTATGCTAAGATACACAAAACTTGGCGTGATCGTAGTGGGAATAAAACCTGTGTATGGATGGTGAGGACTCAATAAAGATTCATTTATGCGACTGTTACAACGCAGATGGCACAAAAATTGCTCTTAAGTTAAAGAGCTATTAATATAAGCTTGACAATAATAGTTTGTTTTTTTACTATTGACAAATAAGGTTTATTTGTCATATTGTTAAATCACGTTAGGCGCTCGGCTTTAATTCTTAAATTTTTTCTACTTGCTCTTGACAATAAGATATATTTTTTTTATGCTTGATCAAGCAAAAATAAATTTGTTTGCTTTATTGGCGAGTGTTTATTTTTCTGTACTTAACTGATGTTACGCACTCCTGTTCTCTAGTCAACAAAACCGCAAAGCGTTGCTTGGAACGAAAATTTATTGTGGGTTGTATGTATAACTGCGCTTGGGAACGAGAGTGTGTAATATTAGTTAAATAAATAATTGAGAGTTATAATTGTTATGAAAAAACAGTTTCTTAAAAAGCTTTCGTGGGGTATCTTAACCGCATCTGCAACAATAGCTCTTGTGGCTTGCCAAAACGTCCCAACACAACCCTCGAACAAT
>CAYFOB010000006.1:4600-16382 GCA_964344525.1 uncultured Thiomargarita sp. | reverse complement strand
CAGATGCACCCTTTGCTGCAGCGCCAGAATGGATCTGCAACCCAGCCGTAGCAACTGGTTCAGATTTGGTCGCGATAGGTTCGGGTAAAAGTAGCAGCCAATTTCTCACACGGGAACAATGCTTGGGTTCTGCACGGAATCAAATGGCGCAAACGCTGGAAGTTTCTGTCAAATCCATGTTTCAACAATACGCAGCTAGCACTGGGTCTGGTGATACTGAGACGATGGATCAAATGTCCAAGGCTGTTACAGAGCAGCTCAGTAAAGCAACCCTCAGAGGTACTAACCTAAAGAGATCTGCAACGAGTCCTAAGGGTACCTTTTACTGCTTGGTTGCTTTGGAAACCAGAAAAGCGGATGCGATTGCGGCTGCCGCGAAGGAACAAGCTAATACGAGTCAAGGCAATCAAGCGGCATTGTGGCAGCAATTCCAAGCTAAAATGTCGATTGATGAAATGACTAAGAAGATCGATGAAGAAGAAAAGAAAAAGGCGACTGAGGATGCAGATAACGCAGTCCCAACTTCTGCTCCAGAGTAAAAGTGATTTCGGAGATCGCTTGAATTTGTTTGGGATATAACCTACTCAAGTTGTTACCGTACTACAAGGATGAGTTATAAAAGGGATAAATCTTTTATAACTCCTCCCTGTTGTTATAAAATTCAGGTATTACCCCTTCAATTAACTCCTCCTGCAAACCCGGAGTCCAAAGCAGCGCTTTGGAGACCCTGCGCGTTTTGAGACACTTTTTTCAATTCAAAGGTGAGACAATGAAACGATTACAATCTATTGTTTTAACAGCATTACTACTATGGCTCACGATGCCAGCTTTTGCTGAGAGTGACTTTGAAAAATGGCAAAGGCAAAGAATGCAAAATTTCCAGCAGTTCAAAGATCAACGAGATAAGGATTTTACCGCTTTTTTAAAAGCACATTGGCGGAAAATGCGCCTACTACGTGGCAAGGTGCGAGACAAAAAACCCAAACCAACGCGCATTCCCAGAGCCAAGATAAAACGGCGCACTAAACCAGTCTCTCGATTACCACGGGTCAAACCGCCAGTGATACGTCCTAAACCACAAAAGGTGCAGCCTCCCCCCAAACAACCGCCAGCCAGGTTCAAGGGAACCCCCACTAATGTCAACTTTTATGGTCATCAATTACCATTTCGCTATGACCCTGCCTTCAAAGCTCATTTAGGGCGCACTATTAATAAACAAAGCATCAGCGAATATTGGGCCGAATTGAGTCGCGCTGACTATGAGACTTTGTTGACTCAATTACGTGAGCTGCGTCGTGCTTTGCAGCTCAACGATTGGGCTTATTTGCAACTGATCCATAAATTAATCAAAAAAATCCATCCAAAAAGTGCCAACGAGCAAAGGTTTATCACCTGGTTTCTCCTGACCAAAGAGGGGTACCAAGCACGAATCGCATATAGTGGTCGGCATGTTTATTTGCTGATGACCAGCAAACAAACGCTCTATGCTGTTTCCTTTTTTACCTTCGATGGGCAACGATATTACGTCATTCCTGTTGATGGCAGCAGTCAACAATTGGGACAGGTATACACCTATGATAATCATTACCCCGGTGCTAACAAGCCATTGGATATGCGCCTATCTACTGCGATTGCGACCAAACGTCAGCCCCGAACAAGAAGATTGGTTTTCAAGTATGGGAAAAAAAAGTATCGGTTGAAAGTTGCTTATGACAAGCAAACTGTGGATTTTTTCAAGAGCTACCCTCAAATGGATATTGGCCTGTATTTTATGTCGGCTGTCCACCCAGAAACAAGTGAGCCATTGTTAAAGCAACTTCGCCCGTTGGTAAAGGGTAAGTCAGAGTTGGATGCAATTAATCTACTGCTACATTTTGTTCAAACCGCTTTTAGCTATAAAACCGATGAAGATCAATTTGGTGTGGAAAACTACCTGTTTCCCGAGGAAACTTTTTTTTATCCCTATTCAGATTGTGAAGATCGCTCGGTACTTTTCGCTTGGCTAGTGCGGAATTTGGTGGGGCTGGAGGTGGTAGGGCTTGATTATCCAGGTCATATTGCCACCGCTGTGCGTTTTAATGGGAGAGTGGAAGGAGACAGTATTCAATATCGTGGAAAAACTTATGTAATTGCTGATCCTACCTATATCAATGCCCGTGCAGGGATGGCGATGCCCCAATTTAAGAGGAATAAGCCGGGCGTTATATCGCTTATGTGAGAACAGCTTAGGGACGACGCGGCCTATTTCTAAAACCCATGGTTAACTACACGGATTACTTTTAATACGGGCACCGTCAAAACCTAATTGGGGTTTATCCCTTCTTAAAAGTAATCCCTGTAGTTATTGCGTAACATTATCCACAATTAACAAGAAACGAGGAGAATATTGATGTTGAGCTATTTTCGCAAAATAATCTTACTATTTTATTTTGCATTATTGGCGGGTTGTGGTCCTGCTATTGTAAAAGAAGGTGACCTCAATTTAGCAATTGTAGAAGCGCAAGGAGGTAATCTTTCAGGCGCGACTGCAAAAGTTGTTGGAAAATTAAAGCCTGATGGTAATGAACGGCTCTTGTACCATCTGGAGTTAGGGACAATCAACCATTTAGCCGGCAAATATGAAGAGAGCAATCGTCTTTTTAAACAAGCGGATGGGATTGCGGACGAATTATACGCCACAAGCCTGTCAGATCGTTTGTCCAGCATGATGACCAATCCGCGAATGGCGGCCTATGGTGGGACAGATTTTGAGAAGGTTTATATCTATTATTACCGTGCGTTAAACTACCTCAGGTTGGCAATGGGGGCCACTGAAAAAAGGGCTCAACAAGCGTTGTTTGAAAATGCGCAATTTGAAGCACGTCAAATTGACATCAAACTGACAAAGTATGCCAACGAAAAGGGCAGCTATAAGGAGGTTAAAGATAAGAAAGCCTCAACCTTTGGTCAGTTGTTGGAAATATTTAACGTTTTTGCCGGTGATGGCTTGGATAAAGACATGCTGGTTTTTAGAGAAGATGCTTACGTTCGCTATCTTGAAGGCCTTATTTATGAGCTAAATGGAGATTATGATGATCCGTCAAATGGAAATCATGATAATGCGATTCGTTCCTACCAAAAGGCAGCAAAGTTATACGAGGCGGGTTATGCAGAACAATATGCCCTTGATAAGCTTGCACAACAAGCTTGGTTTGATGCGGCTAGAATCATGAAATTAAGTGGGGGATGGGATAACGAATTGTCACAAGCAGAGCAAAAGTTGACTGAAGCCCAAAGACAACGTTTAAAGCCCTTAAAACGTGGTAGTCCAGAAACCGAGGTGGTTATCATTCAACATGTCGGCGCAATCCCCATGCGTAAAGAATTGAATTTTTATTGCACTGCTAACCCACTGCAACGTGCCCTGATTTTAGAGCCTGTACTCATAGGCACGGAGAAAGATAAGCAAGATCAGGCCAATTGGTTTTCTATGCTGTATGCCGAAAAAAGTCCTTACGCTTTAATCAGCAGTTATTATAAAAATGGCCTAGCTGGCGTGATACAATCCCTTACAAGCAAGACTTTCTCTTTAGGACCATTATGGGAAGTGGCAGAAGAAATCCATTTGATTGAGGCGATTGGATCTTTAGGCATCAGAGTGACCGTGCCATATTATTCGCCTTTAAAAAATACCTTCAAAAATAGCACAGTTTCTGTGAATGGAAAAGATTACCCAATGATTAAAGCGGAATCATTGGCGCGAATCGCACTCCAAGAGCAGCTCAAAAACGCGGGAAGTGACTTACGCGATGCTTTGGCTAGGGAATCACTGAAAAGTGTTATGGCTAATGAGACAGGTAAATTGGGTGGCGAAATTGGGACGTTGATTGGTAAAATCGCCGTCGCAGCCACCTCTGGTGCTGAAACCAGAAATTGGAGAATGTTGCCATCCAGCATCAGAATTGCTAGAATTCCTGTCACTCCTGGTAAAAATGAGATTATCTTAAAAACACACAGAGAAAACCGACCTGATAAAATTGTCAGCCGTACATTTGACTTGAAAAAAGGAGAAGTCACCATTTGGAATACCAGGGTTATTGAAAACTGAGTAAGTACCCGCTCATGAATTTTACCGATGATTCAGTACTTACAAACCACAATCCATTTTGGATGAACGCAATCAAATGGAAAATCCATGAAAAAAACAATTTCAAGAAGGCTAATGATATCCTTCATTGTAGGCGCTTTAACAGGCTGTATTGCTGGCGGTGTTAAAAGAGCCGATATTGATACAGAAGTGGCGCTCACTGATCGTTGGAATGACAAGGATTCACAAATCGTTGCTGGTAAGATGGTTGCTGATTTGTTGGTTTTTCCCTGGATTAGGGACTATCAACAAAAAAATCCTGGGAAACGTCCGACCATCATTATCCAACGAATCAGAAACAAATCTCATGAGCACATACCCATTGAGACTTTTCTTAATGATTTGAAACGTACATTGATTCGTTCTGGTCAAGTTGACTTTGTGGCAGGTGGTGCAGAGCGAGATGATGCACGATTGGAGCAAATTGACCAGGAAAAATTCGCTTCCCAAGACACCCAAGCAGAAATTGGTCAAGAAACCGGTGCCACTTTTGCCTTAAGTGGAACTATCACCTCTATTGTTGATGAATTAGGGGGGACGCGAGTGGTTTTCTATCAGGTCGATCTGAAATTGATCGACCTGGAAACCAAGCGGGAAGTTTGGAATGGACAAGAAAAGATTAAGAAGGTGAGGAAGCGTGGTTTCTTTTAATTATTAGACTGGTTCCTAAATAATTTGAACTGTGATTGATATGATTATTATGAGAGCGCTAATGCGGATTTTTTCATCAAATCAATCACATAAATCATAAGAATCACAGTTCAGAATAGAAAAACGGGAGTATATTCGTGAATTATCAAAAATGGGTCGTATGGTTAAGCATAATATGGGGACTAACCGGATGTATTTCTTCACCGACAAAGCCGGCAGAGCCCGCGTGGATAAATACGCCCCCTATTAAGGAAAATTTTCGTTATGGGGTAGGTTCAGCAGAAATCTATGGCGATAAAGTGCTCGCGCTTGAGCAGGCTAAAGATAGAGCCAGAGCAAACTTGATGAAGCAACTCAAAGTTGAAGTGAGTTCCACTAATATTTCGGAAATGTCCGAAAGATCGGATGGAAATCGTTCTGAGTTTCAGAGCACATTTCGTAGTGAAGTGCAAACAAGGCTGCCAAAAATAGAAGTTTCTGGTTTAAAAATCGAAGAAACTCACGTTGACAAAAAAATCGCTTATGCCCTAATGAGCTTAGATTTGTCTGGCGCATCAAAAAATGCTCGCAACCAAATTTCAAATATCGATGTTTCGCTACAAGACTACACGCAAGTGCCTAACTCCTTAGATAGCCTAAACCAATTAAACAAATTACTACCTGCCCTTGAATTGATTGAAAAAAGAAAGCAATTACAGGAGCAAGTCATTACCTTGAGTATGGGAAGCTCAACCACAACGTCAGAAAATCGCTTACATCAACAAATTGAAGAACGGATATATGATTTGTTAGGCAAGCTTAAGATTACAGTTCAAGCACTAAACCCTGAAGCAAGAGATATGCAACCCCGTTTGATACAACAGCTCACAGAAGCTGGATTGCGGGTAGCAAGTAAGGATGCAGATATTATTATTGAATTTGGACTTAAAACACGTGAAATGAGTGGTGAGATGATTTATGCCGTTTTTGCTGAGGGTAATATTAATATAAAAGATGCTCATGGCACCATACTAAAAAGCTACACTGGCGAAGTAAAAGGGGCATCTTCAAATCAAGGGCGGGCTTATGATCAAGCGGTGAAAAAAATTGCGCTACTATTAGGAGAACAGCTAACACAAAGCTTATTGTCTGGTTTATAAATGACGTGAAGCAGGCATTCCCAAGCAGGTGGGCAACAGGGTTTTGTTACCCACCATTGCTAACTATTTTATTTGTGAATTAGTTTTTTGAATAGTAAAAATATGAGAAAAGTTATCCTATATCCCGGTGAAGATGGTTACATTGTTGCAGAATGTCCCAGTTTACCAGGCTGCATTAGTCAAGGCAAAACTCGTGCAAAAGCGCTTGAAAATATTAAAGAAGCAATTAGCCTTTACATTAAAACGCTAGTTGAAGATGGAGAAGTTGTTCCTAAAGATTGTGTGAGCTTGTAAAGAAATAACTTTTCCTATACTTTGTTCAATCTTTACAAGCTGTCAAACAACACGCCGCACCAAAAAGAAACCCATCGTTAAAAAAAATATTGGAGGTAGCAAAGCACTTAGAATAGGGGGAATTCCATACACTAAGCCAAGATTGCCGGTAGCTTGATTAAACATGTGAAAACCAACACCAAGTAATGCCCCCACTAAAACACGTTGCCCCACCGACACGCTGCGTAATGATCCAAAAACAAAAGGAATCGCTAAAAAAATCATGGTTATGCCGACTAAGGGATAAGTTAAGCGTGTCCATAAAGCCAGTTCATATTGTGCCGTGCGCCGCCCATTTTGTTGTAAGTATTTAATATATTTATAAAGTCCCAAAATAGATAACTTTTGTGGACGAATCTTCACAATTTTGATCAAGTCAGGGTTTAAAACGGCATCCCACGTTGTACTTTCTAAATATTCACGTCTTGCTTGAGTAGGTTCAATATAGGTTTTTTCTACATTGTTAAGTAACCATTCATCATCTTGATAATAAGCGGTTCTTGCGTAAGTGATTGCATGTAAATGTTGATGCGCATCAAATTCATACAAGGTAATCGAACCAAATTTCCCATCAGGATAAATCGTATAAATATTGATAAAATCATTACCATCACGCGCCCAAAAACCATAACGGCTAAAACCAACTTGCTGATTTTCACTTTCAGATTTAGCGATAGATCGCATAGAATCCGCATATTGTCCACTCATTGGCGCTAAGGTTTCACCAATCAACATGGCCACAAAAGTTAACACTAACCCCACCTTTAATACGGACACTGCAATACGCACAATAGAAATGCCCGCAGCACGCATCACTGTTAATTCACTGTTATTAGCCAACAAACCTAATCCCAATAAACTACCCAACAAAGCGGCACTGGGAAATACCTCATAAATATGTCGTGGAATTTCTAAGGTGACATATTGAATAGCCTGCCACAATCCATAACGTTGTTTTCCTATCTGATCAACTTCATCAATAAAAGAAAAAAAGGTAAATAAGCCAACTAACACTAATAAAACAATTAATATGCCAGCCAGCACAGTTTTTCCAATATATTTATCAATTTTTTTCATGACTTAAAATGTACACCCTAACACCTCTCAAGAGAGGGGGTTAGGGAAAGATTTGTGCCTAACTTAATTTCCGCTTGAAGAATGAATAAAAAGCGCTAAATAAGCGGTGTGCCTCATTTCTAGGCCAATAAAATAAAACCAATATAAGAAGTCCCATGCTAACATGTATCCACCACAGGCCAATCCAAGGAGGAACATCACCCCGCTCAACCCATTTTTGGGCAATATTCATCAAATTACCATAAAAAAGGTAAATCAAAATACCAACCAATATTTTGGCATATTGCCCCTGGCGTGGGGTGGTGCGAGACAATGGTATTGCCAGCGCTGCCAATAAAATGACTGATAAGGGTAGAGACAAACGCCATTGTAACTCAGCTTGTAGCGAGGGTTCTTGTGCAAACCATAATAAACTTGTGGGTATTGCCTCACGCTGAGTCGCATGGTGGGCATCAAGGCGTTTTGGGATTCTGATGCTATGCTCGGCAAATTCTGTGACCGCATAGTTCAAACTTCCAGGGCGACTTTCATAACGATAGCCATCAGCAAATACCAGAAACAATTCTCCCTCTCGTTCGATTTGATAGCCGTGTTTAGCCACCATAACTATCCGCTTGTGAGGAAAATTGGCTTGCACAAACAAAGTGTGCATAGTATTGCTATCAGCGTCAATCGTTTCTACATAAAAAATACCATTGCCATGATTAAATTCTTTAAAGCGTCCCGCTGCGATGCCGCCAACTTCTGCCGTAGATTTCAATTGGACTTGCAAAATAGTCATTTGATTTTCTGCCCAGGGAGCCAGCAGCAAGGATAGTACACCAACAATGACAGCAAACATGGCACCAAAGCCGATAATGCTGACAACTGGCACAGGAATACCACACGCCGCCATAGCGGTCATTTCATTATCTTTATATAATCGCCCCATGGTTAACAAAAGCGCTAAAAAAAATCCCAAGGGCACAATAAGCATCAAATCGCTTAATAATTTGAGAGCAAGCAATTGAAAAATAAACGTTGCTGGTAAATCACCTGTTGAGGCTTGTACCAAATACGCCATAAACCGATGACTGATATAAATCAGTAGCAATAATGTGGTTAAGGCTAATAAGGTTTGCAATATTTCACGAAATAAGTAACGACTAATAATCAAAAAAATACTCCACCATCTTTGCGTTATTGATAATAAACGAATACAATTTAGCACAAGCTAAAAAATGAGTTTATTATGCCTAATTTCTATTTTGTTGATATTAAAAAAATCTAATATATTAGAAAGGTCCGTTAATAATTTTTTATATAATAAAAACAAAGCGTTAAATCCCCCCCTTATTTTCGGACAACGCTATTTTCTTTATAAAAAATCACCTTAATACATTTTTTTGTTGGAAATTAATATGGAATTTAATATAAAAAGTGGTCATCCCGAAAAACAGCGGACTGCTTGTGTCGTTGTAGGCATTTATGAACCTCGCCGTTTATCTGACATTGCAAAACGAATTGATGAAGTAAGTCAAGGGCATCTCTCTTCTATTTTGCGCCGTGGAGATTTGGAGGGTAAATCTGGTCAAACCCTATTATTGCACAATGTGCAGGGCACCCTGGCTGATCGTATTTTGCTCGTGGGCTGTGGACGGGAACGTGAATTAGGTGATAACCAATATCGTAAAATCATTAAACAGGCCATACGTACATTACATGAAACAGGTTCTATGGAAGCCGTGTGCTATTTGACAGAATTGAATGTACGCGGTCGTGACACAGCATGGCGCATCCGTCAGGCTATTGAAATGGCACAATCCAGCTTATACGTTTTTGACCAACTCAAAACCAAAAAAGAAAGCACGCGACGGCCTTTGCGCAAAATAGTCTTTAGTGTTGCTTCGCGTCGTGAATTAAGCATTGCTGAACAAGCCAATCGTGAAGCCCAAAAAATTGGTGAAGGTGTCAAGTTGGCTAAAGATTTAGCCAATTTACCCGCCAACATATGCACACCAAGCTATTTAGCCGAACAAGCCAAAACGTTGTGTACTTTACATGAAAACCTTTTTTGCAAAGTCCTTTTGGAAAACCATTTAGAAAAACAGGGTTTAAACGCTTTATTAGCGGTTTCCAAGGGCAGTGAACAATCCCCTCGCCTAATCATTTTAGAATATCAAGCAGGTCAAAAAAATGCAGATCCGATTGTCCTTGTTGGCAAGGGAGTCACATTTGATGCAGGTGGTATTTCCATCAAACCTGCAAAAGACATGGATGAAATGAAGTTTGACATGAGCGGTGCCGCTGCTGTGTTAGGTACGATATCAGCCATCGCAGAATTACAATTGCCCATAACGGTGGTCGGTATTATCCCTGCGGTTGAAAATTTGCCCGGTGGTAAAGCTATAAAACCAGGTGATATTATTACCAGCTTATCAGGACAAACCATTGAAGTTCTCAATACTGATGCTGAAGGCAGACTGATTTTATGCGATGCGCTCACCTACGCTGAGCGCTACAAACCTGATGTCGTCATTGATATCGCCACCTTAACAGGCGCATGTGTGGTGGCATTAGGCAAACATGCTCATGGTCTCATGAGTAACCACAACCCGTTAACCAATGACTTACTGAATGCGGGTAAATTCAGCGGCGATCGCGCTTGGGAATTGCCTTTGTGGGATGATTACCAAGAACAAATCGACAGTCGCTTTGCAGACATAGCCAATATCGGTGGACGAGATGCAAGCGCCATCACAGCAGCCTGCTTCTTATCGCGTTTCACAAAAAAATACCGCTGGGCCCATTTGGATATTGCGGGAACAGCGTGGATATCAGACAAAAAAGAAAAAGGGTCCACCGGACGCCCAGTGCCACTGCTAACGCAATACATCATTCAACGCTGCCGCGATGAAGCGACAAACGTCTCTAACGAAGCAGGAGAAAAATAGGTGGGAGAAAGGAAACATCACATAAAATTAGAAACTTCAATAAAATTGATTGATATGCCACCTGTTACATTTTATATATTGCACACACGATTTTGGCAAGAAAAGGATCTTCTCGCCTGCCAATTAGCTAACAAAGCTTGGCACCAAGGCTACCAGATTTACATCCATACCGATTCTATAGCAGCGGCACGGCGACTTGACGTGATGTTATGGACATTTAAGGAAGAGAGTTTTTTACCACACGATATTTACCCGGATGTTGAATCAAAAGCACCGATACGGATAGGCTACACTGAGCAATTTGGCGAGAATATGGATGTATTGATCAACTTAACCCAAATCGTGCCATCGTTTTTTGAACAATTTAAGCGAATTGCTGAAATTGTTGATGATAAACCTTTAGCGCGTGATGCTGGGAGAAAGCGTTATCGCTTTTATAGAGAAAGAGGGGCAGTGCTGGAAAACCATGAGATTAACAGACTTGGTACCAAAACTTAAGTAAAGTGTATGCACGGAGTCCAAAATTTGGACTCCGTGCCTACTTTCAGTTAGAACCCAATGGGCTCGAAACAATCCAACGCTGGCTTGCAATTGGGCTAGCGACTAAATCTGTCTTATCTCCAATCGTTTCAGCTTCAACTTTCCAAGGAGGTAATGGTTCTGGTTTGATTAAATCAATTAAAAATCCTTTATTATTAGTTCTTTATTTCGTTGTTTGCCGTCTCGCCATTCAACCATAATCAGCTCAGTTTTTGAGGAACGAATACCCAAACTTTTTCCATATCCTTTGCCCCCATTACCATGAAAAAGATATTCTTTGCCATTTGACTTTTTCCACCGCATTGAGCCGTTATAGTGCAAACTGTGCTGGTAGGTTTCCAGATAGGATTGGTAAATTTGAGCAACGTTGATAAAGACACGACGTTGTTCTAAAGATAAGTCATTCATAATAAACACTTTTTCCTTTTTTAAGCGATATTTTTTATTATAAAGGAAAAAACTTTATAAAACAATCGTTTACTATGAAAATCGCTTGATTTCAACTCAATCAATGTTCCACCTTCTGTTGCGCTTAGGTGTGCGCATGAATAAAAATTTTAAATATGCGAAAATTTTCATCTTATGGTCCAATTGATCCAGAGCTACATTATTACGTTCCCCGTCAAAAATTGGTAAATGAGGCGACTCAACATTTATTGGGCGAGAATCCCAACAAAGGAGGACATTACATCACCGTTTGGGCGCCACGTCAAACGGGTAAAACTTGGACTATGCACGAAGTTTTTTTTAAACTCCAACAAGAAACACAATTTGATGTCGTTTTTCTCAGTTTGCAATTTCTTTATGAAGTAACCAATGTTAATCAGGTGGCTCAACTGATCGCTCGAAAATTGCTCAAACAATTGCGCTTAGAAAAAGAAATCGCCATAAACACCTTAAATGATTTTGATCAGTTGTTTGAACGGGGAATCCTCACAAAGCCTTTGATCTTGATTTTGGATGAATTTGATGCCCTCCCAGAA
>CAYFOB010000006.1:4310-4590 GCA_964344525.1 uncultured Thiomargarita sp. | reverse complement strand
TTGCGATTAATCGCCTAGTCAGTGTGTTTCGTCATATTTATAATACTCGCCTTAGGCAATTGGACAAATCCACAGCTGATAAGGATTACTTGCTACATGGCATGGCATTAATTGGAGTACGTACCGTCTTAGGTGTAGAAAATGTCAAAGGTTCACCCTTCAATGTTCAGCGCAGTGTTTATATTCCTAATTTGACTCATGATGAGGTGATTGATCTGTTCAATGAATATCAACAAGAAAGTGGACAATCAATTGATCCAGAAGTTGTGGAACGTATCTG
>CAYFOB010000006.1:2579-4234 GCA_964344525.1 uncultured Thiomargarita sp. | reverse complement strand
AACATTTTGAACATCATTGCTAAGGCAAAACAGGCATCTTATAAACCGTTTGTTTTAGAATTGTTCCAAACAGAAGCAAAAATAAAATTTACTTATCGCGATCCTATTATCAATTTTCTTTATATGAATGGGGTTATTTCGCTTGAACGAGTTAGTTTGAGCGAAAATTATGTGAAATTTGCTTGCCCGTATATACAAAAACAATTGTTCAGCTATTTTGCCAGAGAATTGTTTCACGAAATGGGTAGATCATATGATCCGTTTGAGGATTTGTCAGACACAATTACTGATCAAACTCTCAACATTCCTCAATTGTTGCGTCGATATGAGCAATATTTACAAGCCAATCGGAATTATGTCTTAAAAAATGCGCCTCGCAGGGAAGATTTACGGGTATATGAGGCGGTTTTTCATTTTCATTTTTACCTTTATTTGGTGAGTTTTCTCCGCACTTATGAGGTAGAAGTTCACCCAGAATTTCCAACAGGTAATGGCTCAATTGATTTATTGATACGCCATGCCCAACAACTGTTTGGATTAGAATTAAAAAGTTTTGCTTCAAAACGGCAATATCAAAAGGCACTCATTCAAACAGCAAAATATGGGAAAAAGTTAGGCGTGTTGGAAATTTGGTTAGTGTTATTTACTGAAACTGTTGATGACAAAAATCGTCAATTGTTTGAGGCAGATTACACTGACAGTCAAACGGGTGTCATTGTGCATCCATTTTTTGTGCAGACGGGAAAAGGATGAATGATTAAACACTTCTACTACGATGCCAGCCAAGCGCATACTCAAGCGGTGGCGCAATTAAAAAAACAAGCAATTAATCTCAAAGCACAACAACAAATTTCCAGAATTAATCACTATCGGGAAGGTAAATACTCTCTGCATGTGAGCAAAAAGCAGGGCACCGCTTTTAAGCCTTGTGCCTCTCTTAATTCTGAATATGTTTGTTGTAATGTGCAAGTTTTAGATGCCATCAGCAATTGCCCATATGATTGCTCCTATTGCTTTTTGCAAAATTATTTAAATAATGGCGCCTTGCAAGTAACTGGTGATGTTGAGGCAATGGTTCAAGAAGTGCGCGAAAAAACCGCGCGTCAACCCTGGCGGTTTTTTCGTATTGGCACTTGGGAGCTTGGTGATAGTTTGGCTTTAGAGCCCTTAACAGGGACATCGGCGCAATTGGTGATCGCCTTTTCTGGGATGAACAATGCCTTGTTAAATCAGCGTGTGTGGAAACGTTATTGGATTTAAAGCATCAACAACGCACTGTCGTCTCTTGGACGGTGAATCCACAAACAATAATCAAACGGGAAGAATGTCGCACAGCCAGTATGGAAGCGCGTCTTTCAGCCATGCAGCAGGTTGAGCAAGCGGGTTATTTGATCGCATTACATTTTGATCCGATGTTATTGTTCGAAGGATGGGAAACTGATTATCAAGCCTTAGTCAAAGAAATTTTTAGCCGTATTTCAGCACAACGAGTGGTCTGGATTTCAATAGGTAGTTTGCGTTTTAATCCTGAAATGAAGCGAACCATGGAACAAAATTTTCCTGGTAGCCGTTTAACAACAGCAGAAATGGTGACCAGTTCAGATGGTAAAATGCGTTATGTCAAACCGATGCGAGTTGAAATGTATCGACATTTA
>CAYFOB010000006.1:1216-2569 GCA_964344525.1 uncultured Thiomargarita sp. | reverse complement strand
ATGAAACGATACAAGCTTGTACGACTGAAAAGCCTTTTGTTTATCTTTGTATGGAGCGTTGGGATATGTGGGACAAGGTATTAGGATATCATCCGCGCTCTATTGGGCATTTAGATTATTTAATGGTGCGTTCTTTGGAACAACGATTTGCTGGTTTGGTACATCAAAGTCCTGATTTGGCTTTATATGACAAATAAAAAACTGATTGCCCCAGTAGATGACAATGATTTAGCGCTACCTTGGCTTTGGCTAGGTACATGGAGTTTAGGAGGAGAAGGCTTTGGTCCTCATGACGGACGTGAAGCCTTAGCCACCCTAGAAGCCGCTTTGGATGCGGGTATTCGTTGTTTTGATACTGCTGGTTTTTATGCTCATGGACGTTCTGAGCAATTATTATCAAAAGTGATAGGGCGTGAACGCAAAAAGCTGTTTATTGCCAGTAAAGGTGGCTTATGTTGGCAAGGCAAAAACGTCATTCATCAAGCGGACAGAAGTACACTACGACAAAGCTTATTGACCAGTTTGGAACGTCTCAAAACCGACTATCTTGACCTATATCAATTACATTGGCCTGATCCGCAAACGCCTATTGAAGAAAGTTTAGAGGCTTTGCAAGAACTACAAAATGAGGGTTTGATTTTGCGTTGGGGCGTTGGCAATTTTTCAGTTGCACAAATACAAGCTTATTTGCCATCGGGTGGTTTTATTCCTCATCAAGTACATCATAATCCTATACATCGTGCAGATGAAATATTGGTGGCTGGAAAAACAGAGCAACGTTGTATCAATTGCATTACATCTCCATTAGAGCAAGGACTGTTGGGCACAAGCGCAAAAATGTTGGGAAAACGAGATGTACGGCGGCGAAATCCGCTGTTTTATTCTGAACAAGCCTCGGTGGCACGTTTTATTGAAAAGATGAAACCTTTGCCACCGGTGAGTGCGGTGTTTTTATGGTTATTATCTTCGCCCTTGGTAGATATAGTGATCAGTGGCGCCAGAACAAGAAAACAGTTGGCAGAAGTTTTGCAACATCAAGATTTTTTGCAGGCTTGGGATATTCGCTTACCAGAAGATCAATTGGTTTTGGCGAAAGAACTACAAGATTTTATTATTAATCCTTTAATTAGCGAATAAAAAATGCACAAACCTCTATTAACTAAACGACAAGCGTTGCTGCTACGCTGGGGAATGATCTCCGTTTTATCAATTGCAGTGTTGGCTCTTCTTGCTTACCTAGCCAAGCCACCGGTAGATCCTGCTGCCCCCAATCCGGATGGCTCCATCGAAGGATTAACCAATGTCTTTGAGCGCAAAGCCACAGCGGACATGGTACAATTCAGTTTTGAGGAG
>CAYFOB010000006.1:913-1206 GCA_964344525.1 uncultured Thiomargarita sp. | reverse complement strand
CTCGTCGTTCATTGTTGCCAGAGGATATGGGATCTGGACTCGCTTGGGGCGATTATGATGGTGATGGTGATCCTGACTTGTTTTTGGTCAATTTCCAGGGGTCTATTCTTGATTCTAGCCATACAGGTCGTCCTGCCTTGTACCGCAACGATGGTAATGGACATTTCACCGATGTGTCAAAAAACAGTGGTCTCGATCAACCGAGTTTTGGGCTCGCAGCTGCCTGGGGTGACTATGATAATGATAATGATCTAGACTTGTACGTGACCAACTATGGTCCAAACATGCTATAT
>CAYFOB010000006.1:0-817 GCA_964344525.1 uncultured Thiomargarita sp. | reverse complement strand
GTTTTACCGATGTAACAACACAGGCTGGGGTTGGCGATCCTGAGTTCAGCGCAGGATGTACATGGGGTGACTATGATAAGGACGGTGATATTGATTTGTATGTGGCTAACTATGTCGAATTTGAGTACCGTGCAGAGGATGCTGTGGCAACTTCTCGTCAATATGATTCGGAGCTGGCTTATACCATCAATCCCTCATCCTATCCCCCTGCCAGTAACCGATTGTATCGTAACAAGGGTGATGGCACTTTCGCAGAAGTGGCAGAAATGGTTGGTGTCGCCAATCCAGATGGACGATCACTCAGCGCTGTGTGGTTAGATTTAGACAATGACGGTTTTATTGATCTTTATGTGGCTAATGATGTATCAGACAATGGCGTTTACCACAACTTAGGTGATGGCACCTTTGCTGATATCGGTGCCAGCTCATTTGCCGCGGATTACCGTGGGGCAATGGGATTAGCGGTGGGTGACTACGAACATGATGGTGATCTTGATCTGTTTGTGACTCACTGGATTGCTCAAGAAAATGCTTTTTTCACTAATATGGTGTCTGAAAATTTGAGCGATAGCCAAGAAGAAGCGCAACTATTTTTTATGGACAGTGCTGACATGCTCGGGGGGCTTGGACAAATCTCATTAAAAATGGTGGGTTGGGCAACCGGCTTTGCTGATTTTGACAACGATGGTCATCTTGATTTGTGGGTAGTCAATGGCAACACCTTAGAAATGCCTGATGATCACACACGTCTTAAGCCAATGTTAATGCACCTATTTCGCCAAAAACCGGACAAAGGATTTTTTGAAATTGCTCAACA
>CAYFOB010000005.1:24311-26320 GCA_964344525.1 uncultured Thiomargarita sp. | reverse complement strand
ACAAACCATTTGTTTTGGAATTGTTCCAAACCAAAACAAAAATCAATTTTGTCTACCATGATCCCATTATCAATTTTCTCTATATGAATGGAATTGTGGATGTTGAAGAAGTGGGCGAGAGTGAAATTTATGTGAAATTTCCTTGCCCATATGTACAAAAGCAATTGTTCAACTATTTTGCCAGAGAATTGTATCAAAAAATGGATGACTTATATGATCCATTTGAGGATTTATCAGATATAATTACTAACAACACTCTCAACATGCCTCAATTATTGGGAAGATATGAGCACTATTTGCAAGCCAATAGAGATATGATATTGAAAAATGCCCCAAGGCGTAAAAATGATTTACGTGTTTATGAAGCTGTCTTTCATTTTCATTTTTACCTCTATCTCGTCAGCTTTCTTCGCACTTATGAAGCACAAGTTTATCCCGAATTTCCGACGGGCAATGGAGAAATTGATTTATTGATACGTTATGCAGGGCAATTGTTTGGGTTAGAATTAAAGAGTTTTGCTGATAAGCGTCAATATGATAATGCATTGACTCAAGCGGTTAAATATGGAAAACGCTTAGGAGTTTCTGAAATCTGGTTAGTTTTATTTATTGAAACCGTTGATGACACCAATCGCCAAAGGTTTGAGCTTGATTACACAGAAGGAGGTGTCACCGTGCATCCTCAGTTTGTACAAACAGGAAGTGATTGATTACTAAAAAATCAGACTTGCCAGCGTTGGTTTTGAATGATGTTTTTTTATCAGAAAGTTTTTCAAAAATAACTATGGAACAATTCTCTTTTTCAGAAATATTAGATGCTCTCAATCAACTAAGTTCTTTCAAAGAAAAAAAAGCTGTCACACAAAACGCGGCTGAAACTGATACTTTTACCTGCTCTCAAGCCGCACAAATTCTTGATGAATTTCCTTTTTCCAAAGAAAAATTGCAAACATTGGAAATTCTCCGCCCACAAATTTCAGACATTGGGAACTCTTTTCAATTTATGGATAAGTTTACTTTTGTCAAAGATAAAAAAAAGGCAAGTACTTTACTTGGACAACCACCAAAAGTCGAAGCCGCCCCAAGTGGAGAGATGCCAGCAGTAATCGAAGCATCAGCTTTATCAAAGCTGTTAGAAGCGTTAGGTCAGCAAAAATTTCCAAAGGAACAACTCTACTTAATAGAACTTGCTATTTTTCGTAATGCTTTTACCTCCGCTCAGGTAGTACAACTTCTTCAGACATTTCAATTTTCCAGACATAAATTGAGAGCATTGAAAATTATTCGTTACCGAATTATTGATCCTGAAAACTTTTTTTTGATCCTAAGTGCCTTTGATCGTCATTTAGATAAAAAAAGGGTAACTGAGCTACTGACACAGAAAAGCGATGATATAAATGTTCAGAAAAATAATTCCCCCCCCGAAAGCTGACAGGTTTTTGGAAGTTAAATCGAACACAGTTATAAAATGTTTAAATTAGCAAATCTCAAAGAATTCATAAATCGCTTCATATGGGATGTGGACTTACGCTCATTACCAGGCTGGCGTGCTTGGCTAACGCTGGTATTACGCACAATATACGCGGTTTTTAGGGATTTAACACAAGGGCAACTGAATCTTCAGGCAATGAGCTTGGTATATACTACCTTGTTATCACTTGTGCCGCTGCTAGCTGTTAGCTTTTCTGTACTTAAAGGATTTGGGGGGCATAACCAAATCGAGCCCTTATTACTTAACTTCCTTGAGCCGTTAGGTGAAAAGGGAGAAGAAATTACGGTGCAGGTTATTAGTTTCGTTGAAAATGTGAAGGTTGGTGTATTGGGATCATTAGGCGTTAGCGTATTGATTTATACTGTTGTTTCTCTCATCCATAAAATCGAAACCGTTTTCAATTTTACTTGGCATGTAGAACATCCTCGCCCCTTTGTCCAGCGTTTCAGTGGCTATTTGAGTGTCATCCTCATTGGACCAGTGTTACTGTTTTCTGCCATAGGCTCAATGGCATCGC
>CAYFOB010000005.1:15764-24301 GCA_964344525.1 uncultured Thiomargarita sp. | reverse complement strand
ATGAGTACTGCCTTTATCCAGGAACTGGTTGCAATCAAGCCATTGGGTTTGCTGGTTGAATCTACTGCCACCTTGGTGCCTTACTTGTTTATCATTGGTGCCTTTACTTTCGTTTATATTTTTGTACCCAACACCCGGGTACACTTTCGTTCTGCGTTATTGGGGGCTGTGTTAGCGGGGATATTATGGCAAACTATTGGCTGGGGATTTGCCGTTTTCATCATGTCTTCAACTCAGTATGCGGCCATTTACTCAGGATTTGCTATTTTAATTATATTCATGCTGTGGTTGTACTTAGCTTGGTTGATTCTGCTAGTAGGCTCCAGTATTGCATTTTACCACCAGCACCCTGAATATCTAAGTACGCAACAGCGTGAATTACACATTAGCAATCGCCTGAAGGAGCGGTTAGCTTTGCTATCCATGTCTCTCATAGCCCAAAACCACTTTAAGGGGGGAGAAGCTTGGACAAGAGAACGTCTTGCACAATATATGGGCGTTCCAACAGAAACTGTGAAGCAGGTGCTAGCAGTGTTTGAAGAACGCCGCATGCTCATCATGGCAGGGGACGATCCTCCTGTTTACGTTCCAGCCCGTGCGCCAGAAACTATCCAGATAAAAGAAATCCTGGCGCTTGTGCGTATGGCTTCCGAAGAGCAATATTTTAGTATCAAACAATTACCATCTGAGAATAGGGTTGATCAATTGATGGATGATGTTGATGTGGCAGTAGAACAAGTTATGAAAGGACTATCACTTAAAGACATTGCGTTGGCGGAAACGCAAGCTAAGCAATACCTAAAATAATATTTATTAAAGGATTTTTACGATGAAGCAAACAAGTACTATTCTCATTGTAGATGATCAAGCATTAGTACGTGAGGGGCTAAAAGAATTGCTAAGTGATCAAGGGTACGATTTAGCCTTTGCAAAAAATGGGTTAGATGCTTTGACTCTAGCCGCGCAAATCATCCCAGATGTTATTCTGTTAGATGTTATGATGCCAAAAATGGATGGTTTTGAAGTTTGTCAACGTTTGCGTACTAACCCCTCTTTGGCTGATGTTCCTATTCTCATGCTAACCGCTTTAGAGGACCATGATTCACGTATGCAAGCGATTCAAGCAGGCGCAGACGATTTTATTTCTAAGCCCTACGACAACATTGAATTGAAAGCACGACTACGAACCATTACCAATCTCAATCGTTATCGGAAATTGCTCACAGAGCAGACCAAATTTCAGTGGGTTGTTGAACACACCGATGAGGCTTTTTTGATACTTGACCAAAAGACACAAATATTGTATGCTAATTCGCATGCACGCTTCTATTTTCATAAGACGAAGGTTGAACCTCTCAATGAAACTTTTTTGGCGCTGGCAACCAAACATTACCATTGTGAGCCGCAAGAAGCTTGGGCTAAAGGGGTAGAACCTACTACAATCCCTCGTTATTTTGTACGTCCTGAAACTGCAACAGCCCAAGCATTTTGGTTACAAGTTGATGTGATGGAAATACCGACAAGGGCAGATGCCAAATATTTAATCCATTTGCGTAATGTGACAGAAAATATTATAGCTGGTATGCAAAAGTGGACACTCAAAACCCAAGTTAATCACAAATTGAGGACACCGATTACGCCAATTACTGGAACAATTCAACTTGCTAAGGAGATGATTTCACCGATAAAAGAAGCGGCAGAAGTCATACCACTTCTTGATATTGCATATCGAAATGCCATTCGTCTTCAATCTGAAATTCTGACGATTCTCGAATACTTAAATGTGTCTGATAGCATTCGGGAAGAATTGGATCTTTGTCATATTGCTGATATTCAATCGATCATCAGCACCATAAAGAACAATCTAGAAATGGAATCAGTTCATCTATTTTTAAAAAATATTGAAGATCTTGAGAATACTTATATCTCCTTTTCCAAAAAAGCGATGGAACTTGTGTTGACAGAGCTTTTATCAAATGCCAAGAAATTTCATCCTAATGGATTGCCCACCTTAGAAATCAAGATTATTCTTGTTTCAAAAAACGTTATGTTACAAATTTGTGATGATGGGGTGTGGCTTTCTCCCGAGCAACTGAGCAATATTTGGAACCCCTACTATCAGGGTGAAAAGTACTTTACAGGAGAATCTCCAGGAATGGGTTTAGGCTTACCAATGGTGGCTTCACTAATGTGGAATGCAGGTGGCACTTGTCATGCCTATAATGACACTAAAAAACAAGGTCTTGTGATAGAATTATCTTTTCTTTTGGTTAAAAATTAAGAATGATTGTCTGAATCAGAGTTGACAGCTGATGTTACGCACTTTGTTTCCCACACCAGCTTCGCTAAGTTTGTGAAGAGGCTGCGTAACATGAATTGACAAAATAAAAATTCTGATTCAGACAAACCAAAATTCTGTCAATCATCTCCTTCAGTTGGCTTATACTTCGCCATCAATTGTTGCTGAATATTAGGAGGCACAGGTTCATAATGGCTGATTTCCATCGTAAAAAAGCCTTGTCCACCGGTGGCAGATTTGAGTTCCGTTTGATAGTTGCTTAATTCGCTCAATGGGACCTCGGCTTTTACACAAACCATATTGGATGGACACATTTCGCTGCCTTGGATACGCCCCCGTTTGCTGGAGAGATCGCCGGTAATTGTACCCATGGTTTCATCAGGTATGGTGATTTCCGCCTTGGCAATGGGTTCAAGTACCAACGGTTTGGCTTTTTTGATGGCATCTAAAAAGGCTTTTTTGCCAGCTGCGACAAAGGCGATTTCTTTAGAATCCACCGAATGATGTTTGCCATCATAAATCGTCACTTTGACATCTTGCATCGGATAGCCTGCAATAGCGCCAGAATCTAAAACTTGTTGAATGCCTTTTTCCACAGCTGGTTCATACACAGATGGGATAACGCCACCCACAATCGCCCAAACGTATTCAAAACCTGCACCACGCTCCAAAGGTTCAATTTGCAAAAAGACTTCGCCAAATTGCCCTGCACCACCCGATTGCTTTTTATGACGATGATGTCCTTTAGCTGGGATGCTAATGGTTTCCTGATAAGGAATTTTGGGCTGCTTGGTTTCTACCTCAACATTGTATTGTTGGCGCATTTTCTCCAACATGATTCGCAAATGAAATTCACCAAGTCCTTGCAATGTGGTCTGATTCAAGGCGGGATCGTGCTTTACCTGTAAACAGGGGTCTTCACCTTCCAATTTGTGTAAAGTTTGCCCAATTTTTTGTTCATCACCCTGCCGCTTAGCCGAAATCGCTAAGCCATACATGGGCGAAGGAAATTCTAACGGCTCGATATGAATCATGTCTTCATCATGGGAATCGTGTAGCACCGCATCAAAATGAATGGCATCGACTTTTGCCACTGCGCAAATGTCACCTGGAATCCCTTTATCAACTTCAATTTGTTGTTTGCCTTGAAGTTTAAATAAATGGCTGATTTTAAAAGGTTTACGAGCCTCACCAATAAATAATTGGCTGTCTTTGGTAATCGTGCCTTGATGAATACGAAATACACTCAATTTACCCACAAAGGGATCAGCTGTGACTTTAAAGACATGTGCTATTACATGCTTATCGGGATCAGGAGTGGTGGCAAAGGGGGTTGCATTATCGCCTTCACCTTTGAGGAAGGGACGTGGATTACCTTCAAGCGGACTTGGCATCAGTCGTGTAAAAATATTCAGTAATTCAGGAATACCAGTGCCATGGCGTGCAGAGACAAAACAAATGGGTATCAAATGCCCATCACGTAACGCTTTTTCAAACGGTTCATGAAGTTGTTCGGGGCTGAGCTCTTCCCCTTGCTCCAAATAGACTTCCATCAAATCTTCATCAACTTCAACCACTTGGTCAATGATTTCGGTATGCGCGTCGGCCACAGAGCCAAAATCGGATTCGCCGTTAGGATTGAAAAAGCAATCAACAATGTTTGCCGCATTTTCAGCAGGCAAATTAATTGGTAAACATTCATTACCAAAGGCGGCTTTAATGTCCGCAACGAGCCCGGGCAAGTCCAGTTCTGGCGCGTCGATTTTGTTGATAATAATCATTCGACACAATTTGTGCTGAGCGGCCCGCTCTAGCATACGGCGAGTCATCATTTCAATACCCGCCTGTGCATTAATCACCACAGCCACCGTTTCCACAGCTTCAAATGTGCTTAGGGAATGTCCCATCAAATCTGGATAACCGGGCGTATCAAGGAAATTAATATGTTTGCCATCCAAATCGAGGCTGACGATGGTTGTATTTAGTGAATGTTGATATTCTTTTTCCAGTGGGTCAAAATCGCAGACGGTATTACCGCTTTCGACTTTACCAGGGGTATTAATGGCACCGCTTTGATGTAACAAAGCTTCGATGAGTGTCGTTTTACCAGCATCACTTTGACCAACTAAGGCGATATTGTGAATATTTTCGGTTGTGTAACGAGGCATATTCTGCTCTTGTGTGATAAAAATGAGATAAGTAAATTAACAAAATATGACAAAGACTGCTAGCCTTCTTTTGTGACCCTCAACAATTCATCAAGTGTCGTTTTTCCTTCAATAACTCGTCTTATACCATCTTGTTGAATATCCTCAGTTTGTTTATGTGCGTAGGATTCTAAGGCATGTTGTCCTGCGCCATCATGTATCATGGTGCGGAGCGCATTATCCATCTTGACCAATTCATAAATGCCGGTGCGTCCACGATAGCCAATAGAGTTACATTGTTGACACCCTTGATGGGTATATAAATGAGTTATCTCCTGAGGAAAATCAGGGGGCATTTGGCTAGGCGTATAGGGTTGCTTACATTGAGGGCATAATAAACGCACTAAGCGTTGCGCCATGACTCCGATCAAACTGGATGATAACAAAAAAGGTTCAACGCCCATATCTCGGAGACGTGTCACCGCGCCTACCGCCGTGTTGGTGTGCAAAGTGGACAATACCAAGTGCCCCGTGAGACTGGCTTGGACTGCAATTTGTGCAGTTTCTACATCGCGGATTTCTCCAACCATGACCACATCAGGGTCTTGTCGCAAAATTGCGCGTAGTCCACGCGCAAATGTCATGTCAACTTTGGTATTGACTTGGGTTTGACCAATCCCATCTAAATAATATTCTATGGGATCTTCTACCGTCATAATATTACGGCTGCGATCATTGAGATAATTTAGCATGGCATACAGGCTGGTGGTTTTGCCTGAACCTGTGGGTCCAGTTACAAGAAATACGCCATGTGGTTTTTGCAACAGATTTTCTAAACGGCTTAAAGCATCAACATGCATACCAAGATGTTTTAAATCTAAGCGCCCTGCTTGTTTATCTAACAAACGCAAAACAACTCTTTCGCCATGTCCACAAGGAATTGTGGAAACACGTACATCAACAGCGCGTCCTGCAATGCGCAAAGAAATGCGCCCATCTTGTGGCAAACGTTTTTCAGCAATATCCAATTTTGCCATCACTTTAATGCGTGAAGCCAATAATGGTGCTAATACGCGTCGAGGTTGCAACACTTCGCGCAATACGCCATCAACACGAAGGCGCACAACAAGGCGACTTTCAAACGGCTCAATATGAATATCTGAGGCATTTTCTTTAATCGCCTCAGAAAGCAAGGCATTGATCAAACGAATGATGGGCGCATCATCAGCATTTTCTAATAAATCTTCAGGCTCAGGAAGTTGTTGCGCGACTTGAAATAAATCTAATTCATCTCCCAATCCTTCCATCATTTGCATGGATTGACTGCTTTGCTCATAATGGGCGGTGAGCAATGTGTCAAAATTTTCAACAGACATTGGTTGTAAATTTAAAGGCATACCCAAAAAACGACGTATTTCACTTAAAGTGTGTTGTGTCATCCCTGGGCGATGGCTTATGGTGGCACTGTGTTCGTCGATATGGGCGAGTATCGCGCCATGGCGTTTGGCAAAGGTAAAAGGGAGAGATGTGGGGTGGGTGTTGGGTGACATTAGATACCTACTATTTTCAACGTCAAACGTACTTTCACACTATCAGGTGTACGCTGACGTTCTAAACTGGCGGTGCATTAACAGTTAGCAGTGCTGCTTGAAAAATTGGTATTGTGACGGTAATGTTCCATATAATCACGAAGAACGTTATTGATGTGCGTTTGGTACTGGTTATCCAAGGATTGAAACCAAGTAAGTACATCTGCATCTATCTTAACCGATTTAGTGGCAGGGCGATAAAATTTACCTCGAACGGCATTACTCCAATCCAACACTTCAGGCATCTCTTCTAGGTCTATTTCATCATCCGAAATAGATTCTAAAGCTTTAATCTCAGCTTCTAGTTTTTTACTAACCACCTTTTTCATATAAGCTCCTTTCATAATTGGTAGCTTTTCTAGCTGAAATAATTCTTATGACTTCTTGACCTGCTTTTAGCCGATAAGTATGAACCACAAACAGGACCACATTACCTACCATACCTAATGTGTTATACCTTTCCTCACCCTCTATAAAATCATCAGGTTTATTGTAGGCCAATGGATCTTCAAAAACTAATTTTATGCTTTTTTTTATTTTTAATGTTCTTATTTTCATCCCATTCAAATAGCACTTTTTAAATACTCCTCACATTTTCAACGTCAAACGTACTTTCACACTATCAGGTGTACGCAAACGTTCTAAACTGATACTGCTCACTTGCACTTGGTGTTGATTATATAGTTGTCCTAACCATTGCATCAATTCAGTAAAACTCACCTCTTCAAAATTAACCTGTACCTCCCTCTCCCCTTTTTGTTCAATACGTTTGTGGGCTTTATCAAGCCTGCCACTGCGGATACTTCTATCAATCAAACCGAGCAAAGATTGTTCGGAGGTTTGGGAGGAGGGTGTATGGCGACGTAATTGTTGTATTTCTAGGGCCGCATCTTTCATCCATTGTAAAGTGACTTTTTGAGCAGCAACGATGTTTTTCAATTGGGCATGGGTGGTGACAAAAGGTTCCCACAACATAAAATATAGCAATATGCCCCCCAATGTCACCGCTCCTATTATTAAGACGCGGCGCTCACGGGGGGCGAGTTGATTAAACCATTGTTTCATCAGAATGTTTTTGAAAAATTTGCTTGTTGATGAGAAGTTGCAACATTAGCCTTTTCTAAAACTCCAATTCCTTCTTTAACATTTTTTTCCATGTTGGAAAATCTTTCGTAAATTAAAAAACCTAACTTATCCAACAATTTTTGTAACAAAGTGGGATAAAGTTGAGATTTGACCACTTGGGTCAACTCGTGATTGGGGGCCCATCGTTTGAGTCGCTCGTAATGAAGCAATGCATTGTTCCGGTCACCTATGACATGAAAATATAAAGCCATAACGCTGGTAAAAGCCGTAAATTCAGAAAGATGGAATACAACTCTGTGTGGATAGAGCCGTTTTAAGTCAAATTTGTGGCAAAAAATTTCAGGGATTTTTTCTAACCTTCCATTTCTCAAACAGCGAAAGGCATAATTTGTCTTTGCAAAAAGGTAATCCGGAAATTTTTGATAAATCAACTCAAGGAGTGTGCTAGCCTTCTCTGTTTGCCCCGTTATTTCGTAAGCAATACGTAGATAGTTATAAAAAACGGGCACCATTGGATATTTTTCGATCATATCAAGCAAAGCTGCAATGGCTTGGTGAGGTTGAGTTCTAGACAAATTATATAATTCTTTTGTCCGTTCTTTGACTGGGGGAGGCAATTGCTTCAAACTTTCATGTGGCAATGCATCATAAGTAATTTCATAATCCAAATGGATTAACGCCTGCTTTTCTTCTAACAAGCGACTGCCATTTTGGTTTCGATTAAAAAAACTCATTATATTATAATATAACAACAACTTCTCGTATGTAAATAAAAAATAGCTTTAACTTTCAGAAGTTAAACCTTTGAATGGACAATGTTTTTCATTAAAACATCTCCTAAAATCTTGTGTTGAACCCACATCTCAAAATTAAGATTGAATCCATAAATCAAGATTTTCTGATTCTATCAAAGAGCCTTATATATGGGTAGTCATAAAAGCGCCAAAACTGTTGTATTTATATGTTGTATTTATCTGACACTGATTTTTTATAAACCATAGGCTGCCCTAGGTGTTCCAAAAATACCAACTTGAAAAAACCAAGTTTTTTTTTAAAAAACTTGGTTTTTATGTGGAAATATTTTATTTATTGAGTGTGTTAGATAATCTATCCATCGCTTTTTTAAGATTATCCATGCTGGTTGCAAAGGATATACGCGCATAACCGGGAGCCCCAAAAGCGGATCCGGGCACCACAGCCACCCCAGCTTTTTCAATCAAAAATTCACTCAATTCCACATCTGTCTGGATAGCTAGCCGATCCATGACCCCTTGCAGATTGGGGAAAATGTAAAATGTACCTTGACAAGGTTGACATTTTATGCCTTTGATGTTAAGCAAAGAGGCCAACACAAAGTCATGCCGCTCTTTAAAAGTTTTGTTCATCTCTTGGATGAAAGATTGGTCCCCCTCCAAG